>JBEBXX010000278.1:0-4451 GCA_040391435.1 Aureliella helgolandensis
AGCACTTCGCTGGTCAACCGCGACTTACTTTCATCTACCTGTCTTCGCAATTCGCCCAAAATGTCTGGGGCAAGCAACTGCTGGGACTCTAGCAAATCAAGGAACCGTCTAGCCGACTTTTGCATGAAACTCGAAACTTCTATCTAAACTCGGGTAATCGTAAATATTGTTGGTTAAGCGGCCTGCCGTGCACATGGCGAGCGACTAGCCGCAGGGTCTCGGCCACTTGAGCAAGATGCCTGCTTTGTCAGTCGAACTGTTCCACTGTATTGACTTCGAAACTTTCAAACTGAGCCTCGCGGCCGGCATCTAAAGCAGCAATGACCGAGGCGTGTATGCAGTCCTCGTGGGCTTGGATGACCAGCTTAGTGGGAACTTGTCCGGTTCCACCCACAGCGTGGGCATCGACTAGGGCCACAATCAAATCCTGCTTGCTGCCCGCCACGCGATCCCAGTCGCTGGTGATAACACTATACGCATTAAATTCGTCGACTTGCACGGTCACTATATCCGAGGCATCATCCGGCGGTGGCTCGACCGCCTGGGTGCTGGCCTCTTGTTCCTTCTGAGCTGGCCGCTGGATACTTTTTTGAACGCTGAAGGACGCCGTGATCATGAAAAAAATGAGCAACAAAAATGTGACGTCGACCATCGGGGTCATGTCCATATCCTCACCCGACTCGGTGCGTGGGCGAGCAAAGTTGGTGGTGGCCGCGGCCAGCGCTCGCTCCTCCGCCGCCATGCGGCGCTGGGCTTGCTCTTCATCGCGTTCGTCCAGCACATCGGCTGCGTCGGACTGGGTGCGAATGCGGCTGAGCGCCTGCTGCAAGGCTAGTTCTTGCTGCTGCTCTTGCTGATGGGCTGCGCGAGCTGCAGCCAGCTCCTCGGCTGAAGGCAACTGAACAGGGCCGCCACATTCAGGACATTTGATCTCACGCCCCAGCATGCGTGGATTGACCGCTCGCACGGCGTGACAACTGGGACATTCAAAACGCATCGCCATCGGAATAATTCCTTAAGTTTGTTCCATGACGGCGATGTTAATCACCTGCCCCTCTTCCATCGACTCAGAGATAGCTCCGCTAACTCGACCGACTTCTCCATGCCGCACCGAACCCTCCGCGCGAATGATGACATGCTTCTTGCCTGCATCCAGACCTTGCTGTACGTACAGCGCAATCTCTTCGTTTTGCTGTTCGAGGTCTTGGGAGAAGGGACCGCCGTCAGCGCGTTCCACCTCCGCCTGGTCACCGCTGCCGCGGCGCATGATCAAAATCACCGATTCCTTGCCGACCACGACGCCACCGTGACGCGCCTTGGGTAGGTCCACGGCCTGCTCAGCGTTGAGCTTGGAGGACACCAGGAAAAAAATCAGCAGGAGAAAAGTGATGTCGATCATCGGCGTGATATCCAGCTCATCATCCAAAGACGGCTGACGCGGGCGCAAAAAATCCTCCTCTACCTCTGGCAACTCGTCCAGCGGGAGGTCATCGATCATGTAAGTTTGTGTCGAATGGGACATTTTGTGTCGCTAATCCTCAATGGTCACACGTTATGCCGAGCGTTTTTCTTTGCGCTCCAACCCCACGCGGTAGGCTTCTAAAAAGCGGGTCACACCAGCACCCACCAATTCTTCCATGTGCCGAATGCGATTGTTTACCGCATTTAGCGCCATCACGAGCGGAATGGCAATGCTCAACCCAATTGCGGTGGTGTACAGGGCCACGTTGATGTCCTTAGCCAACTTGGTGGCTTCCACGGACTGCGCCGAAGCCAACGTCGCAAACGCACCGATCATCCCCGTGACCGTGCCGACCAAGCCCAGCATGGGAGCCGTTTTAATAACCGTCGTGACCCAACTGACATTGCGATCCAGATCGGCCAATACGTCGCGCTGAAAACGCTCGCTCAACAAATGCTTAACTTTAGCGTAGCCCAGATGCCGATTCAGGACTCCCAGTTGGACCATCATCGGAACCGCCCGCTGGTCCCCCTCGCAGGCCGCCTCGACAGCTTCAAAATTTCCGCTCAGCAGATCCGGCTCGATGCTATCCAAAAAAGCATCCTGCTCCTCCTCGGTCTTGAACCATTTTTGGCCAACCCGGCTCCACACCAGAAAGCAGGAATAAGCACCGAACAGTGCCACGAGGGCCAACGCAATATAGTCAGCCAGTCCAATCCAATCGAAAATCGTTTGCGGCATTAGGCGGAGTTCCTGAGCAGAGGTGAATAGAGGTGAATGGCGGATGGGAGCAGGGGCAGGGAGTGAGCCAGCGAGGTAGCGCAGTCGCAATCTTTGATGATAACCTGGAATGCGCAGCGGGTGGCATTAAATGCGAGCCTTTGGCCGCATCTTTCAGGCATTTTGCGGCCTAGCACGCTACGGGACTTGGCGATAACGCTGTTCCGTAACGACGAACTCGAAGCCGCCGCCACTGCTGGCCGCACGCGATTCGAAAATTGTTTTGGCGATCTCCTTGACCGACTTGTGTCCGGCGGCGTTGGCGGCTTGCATTTCTGCCACAGCCAGCCGATCCTCCAACTCCTTGGGGATAAACTTCAATAGATTGCGTCCGTTGGTTCTCACGCCGGCCTGCTCGAGCAACTGACGATCGAACTGCTTCAGTGGTCCATCCTGCCGCCATTGAAAATAGAGTCGCGCACGTTTGTTTTCCGCTTCACTGGTCCCCGAGTGCTGCTGCGGTGAAGTCGACAGATTCGTCGCATAATCGACGGTCTCAACGCCGCCGCCCACACAGGCCAGTTCGATCTTGTAGAAATCCAGTTGAGCCGCGTAGGGTTGCAGTCCCTTGGACTGAAACTTGAGCTCCCAACGTTCAAATCGAGGCACGACGTCTTCGCCTTCGCCAAGCGGGCCCGGAGGACGACTGTCGCCGCGACCGGCACCATCCATGGCTTGATCAGCATTGGAGTCGACCGCAGTCAGGGTAGCTGCCACGCTGGTGGATTCTTCGGTGACGGCCTGCAGCGACTCGGCCAAACTAGGATCGGTCAAAGGTTCCACCTCCTCAGCCGCCGGTGGCTCAACGTCGCGTTCGAACCCCTCCGCGTGATCTCCGCGCCCGGCGACTCGCTGTTCGTCGATGGTAATGGCCCCCGCGGTCCAGGTCAGGGTTTGAGTCAACCAGATCACGAACAATAACAACACGAGCAGACCGCTGATTACTAGGCCGCTCAGCAGTAGACTAGCAACCCGATCGACTTTCTGGACGCGCATGGCGGCCACGTTGTGCGGCACAACACGCTGCAGGTGAGAAGCTGCGTCTTTCCGGGCAGGATCGGGATCGCCTGCTTTAGCCAGCGAGCGTGGTTTTTCAGTGGTCGACATGTGCGTTGTGTATTCCCCGCAGAGTGTGCTAGCGATCGATGAAAATATACTCTGGACGCAGCCCCAAGTACCATTGCTTCCAGAAGTCGATAGCTGCCTTGCGCTGGGCTGGCTCGGCCTCAACCTCCAGCCGCGGCTGGCTCAACTTGCGGCTAAGCAGGCGCAAGCTCTCTTCAGCCAATTGCGGCACATAGGGATCTTCGTCGGACAACGCATCGATCAACACGGGAACTTGGTTTAGATCTTCGCTGCGTCCCAAGAGCTTAGCCGCGACGCGACGAGCCGAATAGGAACCGCCCGCCAACATTCGCGCCAGCCTGGCAACTTGGGTTTCGCGAGCGATTGGGTCGGATGCCAGTTGCATTTGGTTGAGCTGCCACTGCAACAGGTCACCGCTGCCGTCTTCGTTCTCCAGCAGCGCTAGCAGGTCTTGCATCGATGCCTCGCCATCGCCGACGATGCGATTGCCGACCATCCGCACCGCCGACACGTCTTTGGGAAGCCCGTAACCGCCAAAGGCTACCCCCTCGTCCAATTTTCCGATCGACTTTTGAGTCGACCGAATCAGGAACAGCACGGCGAAGCAGGTACAGATGTCGTCTGACGTGAAATCGCTCATCCGCGCCTGAGCCCAGCGCCCGTCGGACTCTTGCAGCTTGGCCAGCTCGGTCACTCCATCGACGTACCACTTAGGACTTTTGTTCTGCCTGCCGGCCATGATCTCGCGGAAACTCTCGTAACGTTCCTGAGAATACCGCCAGTAGTAGTAGAAGTAACCGCCGCTGAAATCGTTGTTTTCGTGATAGCGTTCGGCGGCTTTGATGATCGGATCCATATCGCGCAACTGCAGCGTCCCCTGGCGGCGCTCAGTCTGGCGCTGAGGCATCAGGTCGATACGCACGAAGGCGGCGGGTATGCCGTCTGTGCTCTCTGCGGGGCGCATGGCGCGGAAAAAGCCCAAGATGTCGCAGCCAATCAGCACCGACCCCGCACCTGCGGTCGCCAGCGACTTGCTCAAGCGATCCTGACGCACCGGCGCGCCGTTGGAAATGATGCCTTCATACCCCCAGCCTCCCGACGGATCGATCGTAGATTTCAAGTA
>JBEBXX010000279.1:0-4445 GCA_040391435.1 Aureliella helgolandensis
CACTGTATTGTATAGTACAAGACGCGACGATAGACCAGCATAAAGACTTGCCCCTTTTCAGCCAGCGCTTCCTCGATCGCTTGATGCAGTTGGCGGCTGATGGCTCCCCGTCCCGGTTCGGGTTTCTGGCTGCGCAGGTCGATCAAGCTGACATGCGGCAGAGGGCGGTTGTGGATGCGCCGCGGCAGACTGGCCAGTCGATAGGCTCCGCTCTGGGCGCGTTTCCAACTCTCTAAACTCGGAGTGGCCGAGCCGAGCACCAGTGGGATCTGCTCCAGGAAGGCGCGGTGCAGCGCCACATCGCGCGCGTGATAGCGCGGAATGTTATCCTGTTTGAATGACCCCTCGTGCTCCTCGTCCAAGACGATCAGGCCCAGGCGCGGCAGGGGTGCAAAGATCGCGCTGCGCGGTCCGATGACCACCGGCGTTTGCCCGCTGCAGATCTTTCGCCATTGATGGTGCCGCTCGACGGGGCTCATATGGCTGTGCAGCACGGCGACTTGCCCGAAGCGCTGCACGAAGCGCTGGCGAGTCTGAGGCGTGAGGCTGATTTCCGGTACCAGCACGATCGCTTGTCGACCGTACGAGATCACCTCGTGGATGGCCTGCATGTAGACTTCCGTCTTGCCGCTGCCGGTAATGCCGTGCAGCAGGATCGTCTGTTGCTTGGCCGAATCGAGGGCTTCCAAAATCTCGCGCAGGGCCAATCGCTGGTCGGCGCTCAAGGCCAGCGGCGGTCCGGCGGGCTGGGGCAGGGTAGGGGTGAGCTCTTCAAAGACGCGTTCCTGGCGACCTTCGATGAATCCCGCTTCGCGCAGCGAGCTGATGGGAGCCGCTGAACAGTCCGCCATCTTTTGCAATTGGTCGATCGTGACGCCGCCACCGACCATGATCAATTGCCGCATGACGCTTTGCTGTTTGGCGGAAAGAGCGTTGATGCGATCGTCATCCTGAGATTGCTCGGTGGGGTAGAGCACGATCCGCTGCCGGCTGCCGGCCGCCGCGCGTACGCCGGCCGGAATGGCTGCCTCGAAAACTTGTCCCAGCGGCGCAATGTAGTAGCGGCTCATCCACTGCAGCAGCTCGAGCACTCGCGGCGTGCACAACGGTTCGGCGTCGAGCACCTCGGTCACTGGCTTGAACGAATCGGGGGAGCCCTTGACGGTTTCCACCGCAATGCAGTAGCCCGTCATCTCGCGATTGGAGCGCCCCAAGGGGACTTTCAAGCGCACGCCGATTTGAACTTGGTCGAGCAGTTCATCGGGGATGCGATAATCGAGCGGGCCATGCGGAGCTTCAGCGAACACGACGCGCGCGGCGCGACATTCGCTGCGCGCGTCCAATTCCCACGGGGGAAGATCGGTGACAAAGAGCTCGGGTTGCTGAGAGGACATAGGGGTTTTAGTTAACAGCGATTGAGAGGACAATGCACGCGAGACAGTTGGCAGCAGGCTCGCTGCTAGTTGCCAGCATGTACCGTCAAACCACTTATCAGTAAGTATTAGTTATATGGCAGATCCCTCGGTTCGTCAGCGCATCGGCATTTTCGGCGGGACATTCGATCCGATTCACGTGGGACACTTGCTGCTGGCCGAACTGGCCCGCGAACGTTTGCGTCTGGACGAAGTGCGATTCATTCCCGCAGCCACTGCGCCTCATAAACTGGAACAAAAGTCCAGCGATGGTAAGCAGCGCTTGGAATTGGTGCGGCTGGCCATCGGGGGCAATCCCTATTTTACCGCCGACGACCGCGAACTGCGCCGCAGCGGAGTGTCGTTTACCGTCGACACGCTGACGGAGCTACGAGCCGAGCTGCCTGAGGCGGAATTGTTCTTTCTGATGGGAGGCGACTCACTGGCCGAGCTACATACTTGGCGCGAGCCCGAGCGAATCTGCCAATTGGCCTTTGTGGCGGTGCTGGCTCGAGGCGGACATGACAATCCAGATCTGCAGCAACTCAAGCGATTTCTCTCCCCCGAGCAGCACGCCGACTTGGCCAGCCATCTGATCCCGATGCCGCAATTGGAGATAAGCAGCAGCGACATTCGTCAGCGCGTCGCCGCGGGAAGATCGGTGCGCTATCAATTGCACCCCGCCGTCGCCGCCGCCATCGCCGCTTCCGGCCTGTACCGCAGCCCAGAGAACGCCATCCAGTAGCTAAGCGGTGTTTGAGTTGTGCTGTTTGAGTTGTGCTGTGCAGCGGAATTGTTGGACGCCCAGCCGCAGTAGCCGTCGAATCACGAGCACGCATGATGGAGGCGTTGAGCTACTAAGCACGAGAGAATTAGACTACCGCACCAGCCCGGCTACGCAGGCCCCGGCGGAAGCGGGGAGGACTACTTCCGCCGGCACGCCACAGGTAGATTTGCAGCATACTTGCCCAAAAATGGCGACGTGGGTGTAAGATTCTGGCTGTGGTCAAGAGTATACCAGTAGGAGATCTAACTTGGCCGAATTCCCCAATACCCGTATCAGCCTCATCCTGCGACTGGCTCGTCCCGCCGACGTGCAAGCCTGGCGCGAGTTCAGCGAACTGTACGCACCCGTATTGTTCCATCGGGCCAAGAGTAAAGGGTTGCAGACGGCGGATGCGGAGGACGTAACGCAGGATGTACTGTTCGCTGTAGCCCGGGCTGCTGAACGCTTCGAGCCCGATGCACAGCGAGCTAAGTTTCGTACGTGGCTAGCCCGCATTGCACGCAATATGATCGCCGATTTTTTGCAGGCCGAGCCAAGCGTCCACTGTCGCAAATGGTATCGGACAGTTGGCTTGAGGCGCTGGTCGAACCGGCTGAACAAGCGAGCGAGTTTGACAGGGCCTTTGAACTGCAGCGGCGTCGTGCGCTGTTTCGCATGGCAGCTCAGCGCGTCCAGTCGCGAGTCAGCGAGCCTACGTGGATGGCCTTTTATCGCACCACCATCGAACGCGGCGTGCCAGCGCAGGTGGCGCAGCAATTAAAAATATCGGTCGGCGGACTGTACGTCGCGCGGTGCCGGGTTCTAAAAATGTTGCGCGATGAAGTCGGTGAACTCGATGCGGACGAGGCATTAGGGGTACATGACCATGAAGTACAAAAATAATCCGCGCGGGTGCCTGTCGCGCGCCCAGTGGTCGCAACTTCTACAGCTCTCTGGCGGAGACGATCCCGATCCGCAACAGGAATCGGATCAACGACACTTGGAGCACTGCGAGGCCTGTCGCGATACGCTTGAGTTGCTGGCCGGCGGTACGCAGTGGAGCGTCGAGGTTCAGGCTTGGCTGGATCCTGCCGACGCTCCCGGGCCACAACTGGATTCTTTTGTACAGCGTGTGACCGCATCGGTGTGTGCGATGGCCATCGGTACAGACAATGGTGCTGCGCACGATCCGCTGTGCGAACACGAGATCAAACAACTGCAACAGTTGTTGTCCCCGGCCAGCCATCCAGAGTTGTTGGGGCGTTTGGGGCGTTACGAATTGGAGCAATTGGTGGGACGTGGCGGCATGGGGTTGGTGTTTCGCGCGTGGGATAGCGAACTGCATCGCGTGGTGGCGGTGAAGACGTTGGCGGTGCATTTGATACCCCTAGCGGCCGCTCGAGAGAGGTTCATTCGCGAAGCGCGGGCCAGTGCGGGATTGGTCCACGCACACATTGTCCCGGTACATGATGTGATCACTGAGGGTGCTGTGCCGGCTCTTGTAATGCAGTTTATCCCTGGGCCGACGCTCGAAGCGTGGTTGCGACAGAGAGGTTCGATGGAGTGGGCGGAGATGCTGCCCATCGCGCAGCAACTGGCCGATGCGTTGGCGGCCGCACACGCGCAGGGGTTGGTGCATCGCGACGTCAAGCCAGGCAACGTGCTCTTGGAGGCGGGCGGGTCGCGGGCTTTGCTCAGCGACTTTGGGCTGGTGCGGACTTTGGATGCGGCCACATTGACTCGCAGTGGCATGTTGACCGGCACACCCGACTACATGTCACCTGAGCAAGCGCGCGGCGAGGCGGTGACGCAGGCCAGCGATCTGTTCTCTCTGGGAGCAGTGCTGTATCACCTGCTCAGCGGACATCCACCGTTTCGCGCACCCGATCCCATGGCGGTTCTGAACCGCATCTGTCACACACGGCATCGTAGCCTGCTCAGCTCTCACCCCCAGGTTCCACGTGAGGTCAGCCGTATGGTCGATAAATTGCTTTCGAAAGATCCCAAGCGGCGCTATGGGTCGGCGGTGGAACTGCGCGATCATTTGCAAGACCTCTCGCGCACCACATTGCGGCTGAGCGGCACAGCGTCGTGGATGCTGCCTGTGGTCGGGGCGGTCGGTGTGGGAGTTGTGCTTTTGGCTGCAGGTTTATGGTGGTCGCAGGCCCGCCCGACGGCTGATGCGAATGCGTTCAGCGTGCCCAATCGGGCGAGCGTTAGCACTGCACAGTTCACTGCGGAGTCTGCTGCTGAGTCTGCTGCGGAGT
>JBEBXX010000280.1:0-4441 GCA_040391435.1 Aureliella helgolandensis
ACACTAAGAGCAAGGACCGCGAGTGTCGTTGATCGCTCCGCGATCAGATGCTCTTCGAGCAGCATCTAGCAGGCAGCAGCTAGCAGGCAAGCTCTAGTATGTTGGTTGTTCTGTTGGTTAATTTTTTTTAAAGCGAAAAAAACAAGGACCGCGGAGCGGTCCACGACACTCACGACACTCACAACCAAGCTACGGCAAGTCAGCTTGTGGAGCGAGACCATCGGCGGCTTGGCCTTCAACGATTTCGACAGGCGTCACGTCAAGGCGGTCGACGGTTGAAGTTGGACCACGGACTTTGACAAAGCTGGAGATGAGCACGATAGCGCATGCCAACAGGACTAGGACTGCCAGCCATTTGCCGCGCTGCGCACGCATGGCTGCGAAGGCTTGGCTACGTCCGACCAGCGCAGAGGCAATGAAGAAGACGCCTAGCGCGAGCAGCATTTTAGTCCCGACCAGGGCGTGATACAGTCCATCTCCTTTGTGCAGTGGCATGGCTCGGAAGTAGTTGTAGAAGCCGCTTACGAGGACCAGCAAAATGCCGGTATGCACAAAGCGTTTCCAGCGTGCGCCGATGCCTTGCGACAGCTTGGCATGCGCGTCTTCCGAGATGAGTTTGGCGGCTGGCATCAACACGCAGAGCGTGAAGACGCTTCCGCCGATCAGGGCAATAGCGGTGGAAATGTGGGTCACGCGCGACAGATAATCAATCCAAAACATAGTCGGTTCGCAAGTCTTCGAGGGGTGTCTAGTTAGTGGAGAAGCGGGGAGGGAAATCTCCGCCGAAGTCATCCTCCGCTTCGGCGGTTAGGCCAGGCAGCGAGACAGCAATCGGCAACGCACATCGACGTTCGCCTCAGCCAGCAACAGCTGCTTGATCGCCAGCGGCAGTTGCAGCGCATAGGCGATGGTGTCGGCGAGCACGCCCAGCGGCAACTGCTCGCCCAACAATTGTCGAAAACTTTCTTGGGCGGCCAAGCCTTGTGGAATGAATTGTTGGAAAAGCGATTGCAGGCGCTGGGCCACCTCGGGTCTCTGTTGATCCGCGTCTGGCGGATATTGGTCCTCTAGCAATTCCACATCCGCTTCGCGATATGTGCGACGCGGTTCGAGCTCGCGAATGATGCGCGCACGCTTGACGCCGACAAGCAAAATATTGTGGCGACGATCGTCGGTGGGGGTATGCGAAATGATTTTACCAATACAAGCGGTATGAGCAATCGCGGGGCGCGCCTGGTACTGCAGTTCCCAGCCCGCTTCGAGCAGCACCATAGCTATTAGGCGGTCATGGTCCAGGGCATCTTGCAGCATGTCGCAGTAGCGCGGCTCGAAAATGTGCAGCGGCTGCACCGCATGCGGAAAGAATACCATATTGGGCAGCGGAAATAGTCGAACGCGTCCTGAAAAATCGCTGGGCCATTCTGCTAGGTTTTGTAGGTTTGTCATCGCGAGGTCTATCTTACTGCATTTGACGCCTAGGCGGAGGGTGAGATTGGGGAAACGCTCCGCCAATCTCGGACGGTTCTAGTCCGACCGGTCGCAATGGCATATAAATACGCTTGTCGTTTAACTTACGGTCAACGTACGACCCGTTCTGCAGCGTCACACTCAGCCCGAAATCTAGGTTGGACAGCATGATTCTATCAGGTGAGGAAATCAAGAAACGTATGGGAGGGGATATTCGAATCGATCCCTTCGATGCGTCTCAGATCAATCCCAATAGCTACGATCTGACCCTGCACAACGAACTGCTGGTGTACGAGGAGGTGGTGTTGGATGTCAAAACGCCCAATCGCTATCGTCGCATAGAAATTCCTGACTGCGGACTAGTGTTGAGTCCCAGCCAAATCTATTTGGGGCGGACGGTAGAGCACACCGAAACGCATAATTTGGTGCCTATGATCGAGGGCCGCTCGTCGTTGGGACGGCTGGGATTGTTTGTGCACGTCACGTCGGGCTTTGGGGATGTTGGCTTTAAAGGTTACTGGACGTTGGAAATGTTTGCTGTGCAGCCGATTCGCATCTATCCCGGCCTACAGATCTGCCAGATTATCTACCATGCCCTGCAGGGCGCTGTGTGCGAATATTCGTCTAGCAAGTATCAAAATAACAAAGACATCCAGCCCAGTCTGCTGTACCGAGATTTTGGCCGAACCGAGGATGATCAGCAGATGAAACTGGAATTTCCGAATTCATAATGGCTCTGGTAGAATAGTCCAATGTCGACTCACCCAGACCCTCAACGCTTGCAGCGCCGCGAAATCCCCGCGTTGCCCCCCGCCGACCGCTTGAGCAGCGCGCCCGCTTGGCTGTTGTCTTTGCTGCTGCATGTGGGCATCTTGACCACACTGAGCATGCTGTGGGTAGCCAGTCCCAAGGGGACCGGCGGCGAGGCCGATCGCCCTGTGGGTGTCGCCATGGTCTATCACGACAGCGGCGGCGAGGCCTACTTTCTAGAGACCAGTGGCGTAGCGGCCGAGGGTGATAGTCAGGACACCTCACCGGCTGAGCAGGCACTGCAGAGCTTGCCATCGGTCGATAACTCGAGCGCCGCTACGGACGCTCTGCTCGCCGGCCTACTGCCCGGGACCGGACAAACGGCCAGCGACACCGCTGCGGCCGCCGGTGGCCTAGGACTGGGCGAGGGAGGCGCGGCTATCGGTGGAGACCGCAGTATTCCCAAAGTCAAAACGAAGCTGTTTGGCATCGAAGGCGAGGGAACCCGTTTCGTGTATGTCTTCGATCGTTCGGCGAGCATGCTCGGCCATGGAGGTGCGCCGCTGCGCAGCGCGAAGGCCGAGTTGATCGAAAGCTTGCAATCCATCGGGCCCGCCCATCAATTTCAAATTATCTTCTACAACGATTCTCCGCTGCCGATGGGCGGCCTCTCGGGCGGCCCACCGAAACTGTTCCAAGGTGACGAACAGTCCAAGGAGCGCGGCATTCAGTTTGTCCGCAATATTTCGGCCGATGGTGGGACCGAGCACGTCGCTGCTCTTCAGATGGCGCTCAACTTGGGTCCAGACGTGTTGTTCTTTCTGACCGACGCCGATTCTTCGCCATCTGCCCGCGAGATGCAAAGGCTGCAGGATCGAGCCGCCCGCGGCGGGACTACTCTGCATTCCATTCAGTTCGGTTCAGGCCCCAGTCGCGATGGCTGAGGGTGGATGTTCGCCGAGGGCTGCGGTGGCCAGTTTCAATACGTCGATGTCACGCGTCTGTAATCCAGCTCCGTTACCGACAAACTATAAATTTTCATGGCTAACTCTGACGAAGCGATCTCCGAAGCTCAACCCAAACGGTCCGCACCCGCCGGTTGCCTCGTCGTTTTTGGAAGCATCTTCTTTTTTGGGGGGATGTTAGCTTCTTATGGCACACTGGTGGTTCCCATATGTAGCTACTGGTCAGCTCAAAGTTGGACGCAGCGTCCATGTATCATTCTCACCTCCAAACTGGAAGAAGTGGGCGGCGAAGACACGACTTGGCGAGCGTCTTTCACCTACCGCTATCAATTTGGCAATGAGCGATATGTCGGTAGTCAGGACAATGCCTTTCGGTTCTCAGGCTCCAGGACCAGTGCGCAGCGTAGATTAGATCAGTTACCGGTGGGGACCGAAACGTTTTGCTGGGTCAATCCACGGCAACCCCAGCAGGCGTTGCTGGATCGGTCGCTGCAATGGTTCGCTACTGTGATCGGATTTTTGTTTGTGCTGATCTTTTGCGGCATGGGAGGAGGCGTAGCGTACGTGGGCTGGCGACAACTGGCCTCTGATCGGAAACGCGGTGGACGAAAAAAAACCACGCAGTCCTCAGTCGCCACCGAACTAACTAGCGACCCGAGTCAGCTAGGGGCGGCTGCGGCCGACCGTGTAGGCTGCTCGCTGAACGCCGCGCTGACAGGTCACCATGGGGCGAACTCTGCGGTGGACCCACTGTTTAACTCAAATGTATTGACTGCCGACGATCTAATTGATCAGCAAGCGGCCGTTCCACAACGACTCAAGCCGGCGCATGCAAAATTCACTCAACTTTTCGCAGTGTTGGCAATATGTTGCATCTGGAATGGGGTGATAGGAGTCTTCGTGTGGGGCTTTTTCTTCAATCCTCCATTTGGCAACGGATGGGGACAAATTTGGTTCGGACTGTTTCTATTGCCATTCCTCTTAATCGGACTTTTGTTACTGCTAGGGGTGGTGCGCAGCGTTTTGTCTTTGATCAATCCTCGAATCACAATCGCACTCTCAAGCGGAGCGGTTCCGCTGGGGGACACGATGGACGTAGCTTGGGAGGTCGCCGGTGGCTGGTCGCGGCTAAACAAGTTGTCCATCTACGTCGTGGGTCAGGAGTGGGCGCGTTACATTCAAGGCACCGATACTCGTACCGACCAATCCCCCTTTGTCTGTATCGAAGTTGTTTCTACTGCGCAGTTCGATGAGATTCC
>JBEBXX010000281.1:0-4437 GCA_040391435.1 Aureliella helgolandensis
GACGATCGCGCGGTGGCTTGTCCGAGTTGCGGCGAGAAAATATATGTTGAAACCCCCGGTGATATCACGCCAACCCGGCACCCCCCAATCGACCCGCCAGCCTCTGATGGATTGTTGAGCAATTAGTTGATGAGGCGTCCAGCGCGCGCGGTAAGCAAACAATGTTCACAAGCGGTGATTGTGCACGTCAAAAAAAAAATTTGGGGAACCGTGGCTAACGCTAAGCGGCTGGCATCACGACGTAATAAGAAGGAAGATGCCAAGCAGGCTGAGAGAAAACGTTGAAGTAGTGGGGAAGCGTAACTAACGCCAATGCGGTTGGCGTTGCTAATGGCACGCCAGTTGCGATGAGGTGAGACAACTGTCGAGTTGCTGTTACCCGTATAAAACTATTACCCGTATAAATCTGCCGCACACAGTTTCAGATATCATGCTCAAACGTTTCGCCGATTCAGGTCGGGACCAAGTCCCTCAACACCAACTAGCCACTTTTCCTCGTACCCAGCCGGGCGAACAAGCTGCGTTGGCTGAGTTCGCGTGGGGCGCAGTCGTCTCGCGAGACACAGCCCTTGATGTGGCCCGTTCGAGCCAGGGTGTCGATGGGGTCAATTCTACACAGCCAGTTCACTCGGACCGCTCTACAAAGTCAATTCACTCAGACAGTCGGGTGTTGATCACCGCTTTCGATCTGTCGGCCATTGAGCTGGTCCTGGAGTTGAGCGAAGGACGCGGTGGGTTGTTCATCTTGGATTTTCCCGTTCCCAAGTATCAGCCAAGCGGCCGCGAACCGGTACGAATCGACATTCGCAGTCAATCAGGACGTCCTTTGCTGGCTAGACCCACGGAGAGGTACAGTCTGGTGGGCAAGAGCTTTTGGAAGCCTTACCAAAAGCGTTTGAATGCTCTGAAACGCAAGCCTGGAGCAGTGGACTTTCGACGCGATGTGTGGTCGATGCTTCTTCAGGCCGCAGCCGATGTGCTCACTAGGTCGGGAAGTGCGACGAGGCCGGTGGACGTGGAGAATTGGTATCGCGGCTGGTCCCGCTACCAGATGGATTCGGTGTCCGCACGGCGTTCCATGCTGCAATCGCTGGGGGTCGCAACCGGCCTACGAGCGCTCGACATCCCATTTGCACTCGGTGAAACGTGGCGAGAGCTGGTACCGCACATCGAGGCTCTGGCTAACGCACGCGGGGCGAAACTTGCGCAACAGGATATGTACGTCGAGGTCTGCAGTGAAATGCAGCGGGTTGCTCTTGGTCCATCGCCCATGGCCACGGCAAAACTATTGAGCTTGTTGCGAGCCCGCGTCTTAACAATCGGCCCGAGTGTGGAAGCGGCCATGCGCTGAGACGCATGCATCTATAGCCTGATTCACACACGTTACGGTTAGTGGATTTTTTTCTCTCGCGTTGACATGGTCGTTGGTTGAACTGTTAGCATAGACCGTCGCCAATCGCTTCGCGAAAGAACAGACCATGAAAGTTGCGTACCCAGCCTTGTGGCTCGTGTGTAGTTGCTTATTAGCTTCGGCGCAGTCTCCCGCCGCACAACCAGCCGTCGTTGCGCCCCTCAATCAATCTTCACCTAACAATCCGCCGCACGGCGAGCGACCGAACATATTGGTGTGTATGGCCGATGATGCCTCTTGGCCGTACTTTGGAGCTTATGGTTGCGACTGGGTTGAAACTCCAAACTTCGATCGCATCGCGCGAGACGGTCTGCTGTTCAATAATGCGTACACACCCAACGCAAAATGCGCACCCTCCCGGGCTTGTTTGCTGACTGGACGCAATTCGTGGCAACTCAAGGAAGCCGCTAACCATTGGACTAACTTTCCGCTGGAGTTCAAAACCTACGCCGAAGCGCTTCAGGGCTTGGGCTACTTCGTCGGTTTAACGGGCAAGGGATGGGGGCCGGGAATCGCGCTGGACGCGTCAAGCAAACCGCGCAAATTGCTGGGACAAGCGTTTAATCGGCAAAAGATGCAGCCGGCGGCCGAGTACATTTCACCCAACGATTATGCCAAGAACTTTAGCGAATTCCTACGCGCTGCTCCGCCGGATCAGCCCTGGTGTTTCTGGTACGGGTCGACGGAACCTCACCGGCCGTACCAGTTTGGCGTTGGCCTGCGAGATGGGCGGCGCAAGACCTCAGACATCGAGCGAGTGCCTGCCTATTGGCCCGATAACGAAACGATTCGAACCGATATGCTGGACTATGCTTATGAATTGAAAACCTTCGATGATCATCTCGGTCAGATGCTAACGGACCTCGAGCAATCAGGGCAGCTAAAGAACACTTTGATCGTGGTCACGGCTGACCATGGGATGCCTTTTCCACGCGTCAAAGGGCAAGCCTACGAGGCGTCCAATCATGTCCCGCTAGCCATACTTTGGCCACGCGGAATTGCAACTGGCGGTCGAGAGGTAGATGATTACGTCAGCTTTATCGATTTGGCTCCGACCTTTATCGAGGTTGCCGGCGGAAAATGGAGTCAGACGGGCATGCAGGATTCGCCTGGCCGCAGCCTGACCAATCTGTTTGAAACTCAAGCGGCAGGACGCATCGACGCGGCCCGCTCGCACGTGCTGATCGGCAAGGAGCGTCACGACGTGGGCCGTCCAGACGACGTGGGCTATCCCATTCGCGGCATCGTTCAAGACGGATGGCTATATGTGAAAAACTATCACATCGAGCGTTGGCCCGCCGGCAATCCCGAAACGGGTTATCTCAATTGCGACGGCAGTCCGACGAAAACTGAGATTTTAAACCTTAGGCGCTCGGGGTCTGACGAGCAGTTTTGGGAATTATGTTTTGGTCGCCGGCCGATGGAGGAGTTGTACGATCTGCGGGCTGATCCGGACTGCATGCAGAACATGGCTCGCAGTCCAACCGCACAAGCTCGCACAGCGAACATGGCGGAGTTGATGGTCAGCGAATTGAGGCGACAGTCCGATCCACGGATGACTGGCGATGGTGAGAAGTTTGATCGCTACGAGTACGCCGACCCGGCGGGACGTGGCTTTTACGAGCGAATGATGGCCGGTGAGCAGATGAAAGCCGGCTGGGTCAATGCAGGCGACTTCGAGTAGCTTTTGATCGGAACATTTCCGATGACAAGCTGATAAAATATTGAGCTTGTTTGATTCATAATCCTCAATTAGCGAGATCGCAATGCCATTGCATATGATTCCTTCGACGCGGCGTCGGTTCCTGCAAACAACACTCGTAGGCGGTGCGGCGTGGATGAGCTCGCGGCACGCGGGGGCTGCCGAGTCGCCGGCAGATGAAGTTTGGTGGGCGCTGCTGTCCGATCCGCACATCGATGCGAACCCACAGCGTACTGCGCGTGGCATCACCATGCTGGACTGTCTTAACCAGGCCATCGATGAAGTATTGGCCGAAGCGATCGCTCCGCAGGGTGTCATAATCAACGGGGATTGTGCTTATGCCAAGGGGCTACCCGGGGACTACGCAACCTTGAGAAAAGCGCTTCGGCGGCTGACCGACGCGGGCCTGCCGATCCACATGACCATGGGCAATCATGATGATCGCGAGCCATTTTACGCCGCGTTCGCCGACCAACGCGCGGACGATGCGGTTGTGGATGGCAAGCATGTGAGCGTTCTGTCGACTCCCAACGCGAATCTGTTTTTGATGGACTCACTGCTGGAAGTGAACGTGGTGACGGGAGAGTTGGGGCAACCGCAATTGGACTGGCTGGCCGCCGCGCTGGATGCTCAGCCTGACAAGCCGGCGATTGTATTTGCGCACCACAACCTTCAGTTCGAGTTGAAGGAGTCCCAGACGGTAATTGGAGGCCTGAAGGATTCGCAACAGTTGGTTGATCTACTGCAGGCGCGGCCGCACGTGCAGGCCTATATTTTTGGACACTCGCACCGCTGGAACGCAAGCGAGAAGCAGGGCGAATTGCATTTGGTTAATCTTCCGTCATGCTCGTATGTGTTCGATCCTGCGCATCCCAACGGTTGGGTGAAAGCCAAGTTTGGTGCGGACCAGCTCGCGCTGGAGCTGCGCGCACTTGATCACGCGCACGCTCAGCACGGCGAACAGCACCAACTACAATATGCCTTGGCGGCTAGTACTCGCTAGTAACTAGCCGGCAGTCCGCAGCGCAGAGTTTCTCTGTCGCTGGTTTCAGTGAAAACTAAGTTGAGGCGAGGCTGGGGGCTAAGGCGTCTCGCGCGATGCAGCGTCGTCGACAGGCTTACTAGCCACTGCCCGCTGCGTTCGTAGGGCATCGATCCTTTGCAGTTGTTCGGCCGTCAGCAGGGCCTGTATCTCTGCCAGTTCGGATTGCCGAATGGCGTTGATCTGCTGCTGTAGCTGTTCGAGCTGAGCCTCTGAGCGGGCGCGGATTTCATAGATAGCCGCCCGCTGGCGAGCATCGACCACAGACGCAAAATAGGCGGG
>JBEBXX010000282.1:0-4434 GCA_040391435.1 Aureliella helgolandensis
ATGTGCCCCACCTCTTCCAAGGTGTAGCTGTAACCGTCACCGAGACCGTAACGCAGTTTGATGATTTCGCGTTCACGGTAGCTGAGGGTTTTGAGCACGTGGTTGATGCGGTCGCGAAGCATTTCTTGACCAGCACCCACGGCGGGGCTTTCAGCGGTTCCGTCGGGCAACAGATCGCCAAACTGACTATCTTCGCTATTGCCAACTGGCCGATCTAAGCTGATCGGATAGCGGCTCATGGCGAGCACGCGTCGAGCTTCTTCAATCGTGGTCTCTGCGCGGCGGGCGGTTTCTTCCAAAGTTGGTTCGCGGCCGAGCTCTTGCAGCAACTGACGCGAAACGTTGCGCACGCGGCTCATGGTCTCGACCATGTGCACGGGGATGCGAATCGTTCGGCTTTGATCGGCAACTGCACGAGTGATGGCTTGGCGAATCCACCATGTGGCATAAGTACAAAACTTAAAGCCACGTCGGTATTCGAATTTGTCCACCGCGCGCATCAGTCCGGCGTTTCCTTCTTGGATCAAGTCCAGGAAGCTCAGTCCACGATTGCGGTACTTTTTGGCGATCGAGACGACCAATCGCAAGTTGCCCTCGGAGAGTTGCTTCTTGGCGCGTTGATATTCAAAGAACACATCGCGGACAGCGCCTACGCGATTGCGTAGACTCGACGGGGTTTCTTGCGTAGCGACCAGCAGTTCACGATACTCTTTGAGCAGTTCAGTACGCTGGGCGGCTGACGCGCGGTCTCCTTCCAAACGATCGATCTCCGAGCGAAGTTCGTCAATGCGACGGCTGAACTTGGCCAGGTCGAGGATGCGTGGTTCGAGTCGTTGCGTGCGCAGGCCGAGTTCTTCGACTAGCCGCACGGCCTTGCGGCGGCGACGAGCCAAAGCGTCCCAAGCCTCTTTGCGTCGCTCTGGGCTGTGGGACTGGCTCAGAGCAATGCGGTAATCTCGGGCGTTTCTGCGGAGCAGCACGTCCAAGGTTTTCAAATTGTGTGGCAGCCGACCGAGGATTTGATCCTTCTCCAAGCGATCGGTCACTGAGACTTGCACCGTGCGATCAAAGGGCAGCTCTCCCGTATGGACTCGCTTGAGGATTTTGTAGGCGAACTGCATTACGTAGTCGCACTCAAGCAGCTTGGTCCTGAATCGCCGGCGGGTTACTTCAATAGCTTTGGCAAGGCGAATCTCTTCATCTCTGGTCAACAGAGGGATCTCGCCCATTTGCGTCAGGTACATGCGAACCGGATCATCAGACCATGTCTCCGCCTCTTCTTCAGCGGCGGCCAACAGCTCCTCGTCACTCTCAAGCTGAACTTCACCCTCGGCGGCCAGCCCGTCGTCCTCGGGCACCGTGTCGGTAGTGGAGTCATCATCTTCAATGGGCAGCTTCTGAAAGCTTTCCAGATCATCCTCCGTGCTACGCGGGGTGTCTTCGTCGAATTCGTCCAGCAATACGTCGAACAAGGCAATACTCCTAAATGTGCCAAAATGACCGAGTTGCATCGTCTACGGCAAGCACCATAGATCCCAGGAGACACAGCAGTATTCGGCGGCGGTCAATACAAATCACTAACAACTCTACCACCTAGTGCAGCGTCTTCATCAATATCAGGGCAGATTGTAAAAAGTTATAATTGGGCAATATTAACGGTTTGGACACAGTCTCCTACCCGCGCCGCCTGGGAGACCGTCTATACCTAAGTATAAACCAGTCCCAATCGATGTGCTCAGCGCGATCCAATCCACGTTCTCTAACGTAAAGACCCCTAGGCTTGATGCTGCTCGGAATTGCCGCTCGGAAGAATGCGTGGAAGCCAATGGTGAATGATCACCCGCCGTCATAAGTATGACCGGACTTGCCTAAGGCTTGCTTTGTCCCCGTGTTGCACCAGCCATCGAAGTTGTATTCAATACTCTAGTCCGACTTTCGCACCCAGGCGAGTCGCACTCAGCACCAAACCAGAAACTTCCATCGCTGACCACCGAACCAAGCCGCTTGTCTCCATCCACGCGGTGGGTCGCAAGGTCAAGCCAGCCACTCCAGCTCGCTTGAATCTCGTTACCTAATTTTAACTAGGCGGTCTCGTCGGTCCAGAGTGAAAGTCATAATTGTTTCCTTTACTATCCTCAGAAACCGAGTAATTCATGGATCGCGTGTTAAGTTGTGAGTGCGGCAGGGAGCATAGCGTTTCCAGCAGCCAAGCCGGCCAGGAGATCCACTGCAGTTGCGGTAAAATCCTCCCCGTTCCAACGCTCAGAGGAATGCGGCAACTCCCTTTAGCAGATAGCCCCGCCCAATCGCTGGAACAATCTGCCAACGGTGGGGACAAAAGCGTCCGCGAGTGGCAGGGCTGGCGGGGAATTGGCTTGGCCGCGTCCATGGCCTGCTTTCTGATCGCGGCCAGCTTCTGCGGTTGGTATGCGCTGCAGCGGTCGCGGATCGATACCAGCTTCACCGTCCAACAAGAGGTGCAAGCTGGCGAAGCCATGATCGATTCCTTCGACCCCGCCACACTCAGCGAGATGTGGCACTCCTTTGGCCAAATGGGCATGCAGCTCAAACGCTACCCAGATTTTTATCTCTACCAACTTTACGCTGCAGATCTCACGCAAAACGCATTAATTGCTGGAGCTGTCGCTGCAGGCTGTGCGCTCATCGGCTTGGGGATCTGGCTGACAACTCCCAAGTTCCGCGCACAAGGCTAGGCCCGGCGCTTGAGAATAACGACTACGTCCTCAGTGGTGGCCGTCACCTTAATTGGCTCCTCTGCGTCGTATGCAAAGTCATACCACTGGCAGATTTCCCATAGCGCATCGACCGAATCGAGCAGCGTCTGGAATTGGCGGGCGGTGTACGATCGCAGCTCCAACGCGTCCTCGATGCGGAACGATTCGGTGGGCTTGTAGACGTCAAAACGGATGCCGAATTTCTCGAGTCGAGTTTTCGCGCTTTTTTCTATGGGCCACATGTACGTGTTGATGGACAGTTGGCCGCGCCGTGCGGACCAGCTCTCATGATCGGTGGCTTGGCCCCGCGTCGGAGTCAGGTGCAGGCCCAGCGCGTAGATGCCGCCGGGCCGCACGACAGCGGCCATGCACTGCAGATGAGCGCGTGCAGATTCTTCGCTCTGCAAATGTCGAAAGCTATTGATGGTATTGAAAGCCGCATCGTAGGGACGCTTGACGGTAAAGTCGCTCATGTCTCCCACAAACGTGCGCCCCTTGATCCCCACGCGCTCAAGACGTCGGTTGCAGTAGGCAATGGCTTTTTCATTTAGATCGATTCCGCCGACCTCCAACGCGCCGGCTTCCCTTGACTTGCGTCCCATGCGATAAATCAAGCGTCCTGTTCCGCAGGCCGGCTCAAACACCCTGCGGACTTTTCCATCCACAAAAAGCTGGAAGCACTTGTCCAAGAACTGCATCTCAGCGGCGGTGTCGCTGCCAAAGACTAAGTCGTAGTACGTGGGGAAGTCGTAGATGCTGGCTTTGGTTGTTTGCATAGCTAGCATCGTCCAGTGAAAAACGCATTTCGTCAAGGTTCCCGCATGGAAACTTTCCCCACCGTTTCACCCGAACAACTCTCCGACAGCGACCTCCTGCGCGGCCGCGATCAGGCCGCCGATCAGATGCGTTGGATGCGGCACTACACTCGGCCATTGATCGATTCAATCCCGCTGGAGCTGTGGTACCAGCGGCCCAGCGGCGCGCAGACGCACCTGGCTTGGCAGGTCGGCCATTTGGCTGTGTCTCAGTACGGGCTGATGCTGTTTCGCCAGCGCGGTCGCGCTCCGGGAGATTTGGATCTGATGCCGGGCTGGTTGCGCAAGCAATTTGGCCGCGGCAGCCTGCCGGCCGAGTCCCCTGCTGGGCAGCCTACTCCCCAAGAGCTCCTGGCTAAGCTGGAAGCCATCGAGCAGCAGGCACAGGCTGAACTGCCCAACTTCACCGCGGAGATGCTCCGCCAGCCGATCGACATGCCCTACGCGGCCTATCCAATCCAGCTTGGCGCGCTGGTCTTTTGCCCCATGCACGAAGCCCTGCACGCCGGGCAAATCGGCCTCCTCCGCCGGCTGCACGGCCTAGAGCCGCTGCGCTGAGTGGCGTAAGCTTCTAGGCGAATGGACCGCAATGTGATCGGACATCACGAATGGACAACACGATCGGATATGCGAACGGATACAGCGGATGTTTATCCTCAATTGCACTCCCCTGATTTGCATTTAGGGGCAACGCCCCGGATTTATCTAGCCTGGGGTAAAGCTGCGATGAGCCCCAGCGAATCCCCAGGACAGCCCCCGGCCCACGCGCGGCGGCCGAGAGAAAAATATTACCAGCGCGCGGCACTCGTTCGAGGCCGCATCCCATTCCACCCCACGATGAACCTCGTTGCGTGGTTCCATCGCCGCATCGGCTCCGCGCACCG
>JBEBXX010000283.1:0-4431 GCA_040391435.1 Aureliella helgolandensis
CGCGCTGGCTGTGCTGCTGATCGGGCTTTCTATATTGTTGCAGCAAGCCGTCGCGCCGCGCGCCTCGGCGGTAGCTCACGCGACTCTCAAGAACGAGCTGGCTCAACCGCTGTTCCTGGTGTTGATGCTGCTCGGGACGCTGGCCATCGTGCTGTACACGTTTCTCTCGTTCAATACGTTCGGCGAGGACATCAAGCTGCTCAAAGATTGCGGGATCACCACGATCATGCTCTTGGCCGCTTTCCAAGGCATCTGGTCGGCCAGCAGCTCGATCAGCGAAGAGATCGAAGGCAAGACGGCGCTGACCGTGCTGAGCAAACCCATTCAGAGGCGAAGCTTCGTGATTGGCAAGTTCTTGGGAATCTTCTGGATGCTGCTGTTGATGTTCGTGGTGCTAGGGACTCTGGAATTGACCGCCGTCGCCTACAAGCCGATCTACGATTCGCGCGAAGCGTCCGAGACGATGCCCGTTTGGCAACAGTGCCATATCGAAATGATGCGCACCATCCCCGGATTGACGATGGCCTTCATGCAGTCCGTGGTCTTGATGGCCGTCAGCGTGGCGCTAGCGACGCGTCTGCCTCAACTAGCCAACTTGTCGGTCTGCTTTGCTATCTACGTAGTTGGCAATTTGACCACTTCGCTGGTGAGCAGCACTCAGGATGGTTTCGAAATCGTGAAATTCATCTCGTCCCTGGTGGCCACCGTCATTCCGATCCTTGAGCACTTTTCGCTGCAGGCAGCTATCGACGCTGGTAAACCCATCACCATGTCGCTGCTGTCGGGCAATCTGGTCTACTGCCTGCTATATGTCATGCTGGCGATGTTCCTGGCCCTGCTGCTGTTCGAAGACCGCGATTTGGCCTAGTTGTAGAACGGTTGTCCCAACCGTTTGTTTGTAGAACGGTTGTCCCAACCGTTTGTTTGTAGAACGGTTGTCCCAACCGTTTTTTTGTAGAACGGTTGTCCCAACCGTTTTCAAAGCACTTGGGGACAACTGCTCTACTTTGAAGCAGTTGGGGACAACTGCTCTACTTTGAAGCACTTGGGGACAACTGCTCTACTTTAAGGCACTTGAGTTTAAGGCACTTGGGGACAACTGCTCTACTCTCTACCCCCGATGTCAAGGTTGGCCGGAGTACTAGCTTAGCTGAATGAAATATTGCAACTCGCGGACTGCTCTGCTGATCGTTTTGCTGGTCGCGTTTTTAGTGCGATTGGCGGCGGCCAACTACTGGCACCACGCCGCCCAGAGCGAAGGTCGCCTATTCCGCTTGGGTGATAGCCACAGCTACTGGACGCTGGCCAGTCAGCTTGCCCATGGCCTGCCATATCAGTACGAAAGCCCCGAATCTCGCATCTTTCGGGCTCCGCTGTATCCCATTGTGCTGGCCCCGCTAGCCACCTTCTCCGATCCCGGCACGGGTGTGTGGTGGGCGCGAGTGCTGGGCTGCGTGTTGGGCACGCTGGCCGTAGCGCTCATCGCTGAGTTGGGCCGAAGATGTGGAGGCAATTGCGTGGGCATCATCGCCGCAGCCTTAGCAGCCTTCTACCCATCCGCCATCGGTATGAGCATCATCCTGCTCAGCGAAGCCATCTTCATCCCATTGATGCTGGGCTACCTATTGGCTTGGCAATCGGCTTGGCAAGCCGATTCGACCCCGCGCCGCTGGGCCTACGGCCTAGTGGCGGGCGGGTTGGCCGGCGCGGCGGTATTGGCGCGCCCGAGCTGGCTGCTGTTCGCCCCGTTTGCTTGGGGAGTAGGAATGCTGTTCGGTCCAGATCGACGCCGCCAATCGCTTATTTTAGTGAGCACGCTGGTTGGCCTGAGCTGCGTCATGTCCCCGTGGTGGGTGCGCAACGCGTACATTACCGGGCGCTTCGTACCGACTACCTTGCAGGTCGGCCCGAGTCTGCTGGACGGATTGCACGCAGGTGCTTCCGGGGCCAGCGATGAAGGTATGGCGTTCATGCAGACCATGTTGGCAGACCAGTTATTGGAGGACCAGCAACAACCCGGACCGCTGGAGAGCACGCTGGAGTATCGGCTCAATGCGCGCGCACAGGCCGCAGCACTCGAGTGGGCTAAGCGACATCCGGCCGAGGTGCTCAAATTGGCTGGACGCAAGTTCCTGCGGATCTGGAGCATTTGGCCAGATGGCGGCGAGATCAATTCGGTAGCGACGCGGTTGGCGATCACGCTGAGCAGTTTTAGTGTTCTTTTGCTAGCAATATGGGCCAGTTGCTGGCAAATGCGGCGGATTAGTTGGTTTTATAGGATCCTCTGGCTGCCTACTCTTTACTTCACGCTTCTGCACATGGTATTCGTAGGCTCGGTCCGCTATCGAGAACCCGCCATATTGGTGTTGATTCCGCTTGCGGCCTGCGCGATAGCGCGGTGGATGCACTACGCGATAGAGCGTCCCGCTACCCCATGGATGGGACCGCACCAAGGTAATGGATTTGCCCCGAACAGGCCAACCTGATCTACCCCACAACTTGCATCCACACGATGCGAGCCGGCGAATCGACTGCGCCTCGCGCGAGCCCCTTCATCGTCGAGCTCTCGCGCGTGCAGCGCAGCCATCGCAGCAGCCTAGCGTCCCGCACACCACGAAGCGCACTGTAAAGCGGCGCGAGAGCCACGTCCCGGTGCTACTGCTGATCGTCGGGCTGGCTTCACTAGCTACGCTGCTGTGGTATCGCGCGTTTTTGGGGCAGTACAACAGCGGCTTAAAAAGTTCGGTTGTCGACAAACTGGCCAAGATCTTTCCCGGTTCGATCATCCAAGTCGATGGCGTGTCGAGCGCCGGCGCCGACAAAATCATTATCAACAATCTGCGTCTGGGAGCCGCGGCCGCACATCCCAAGCGGCCCATCGTCAGCGTCCATCGGGCTGTGATGCATGGCGACTTGGACATTGCCCACTGGATACAAAAGACCACGCGAGTCACGCACATCGATTTGCACGGCGTGCGCATCGATGTCTGGAAAACCGCCGCGGGGTTGTGGTCGATTCAGGCGCTGGAGCCTCATCCCGATCCAGACATGCCCTCTCCGAGCATCGATTTCCAAGATGCGACAGTGCGGGTGTTCAGCGACGCCGGGCCGACCGCCAGCGTACTGTCCTTTACCGATCTGCACGGGCGACTCGCTCCGCTGCCGGTCAACCCAGCTCGGCTGCCGGCCAGCGCAACTACTAGCGGTCAATCTACTACGAGCGGTCAATCTACTGCCGGCGCCGTTGCCGGATTGGCGGTAGACGCGGCTGCGTCTAAGCCCCCCTTAGCCGTACAGCTATCCTGTCGCAGCACCGGTCTGCTTAAGCATCTTGAATTGACAGGCATCGTCGATCTGGAACGCCAGACTTGGAACGCCAGCGGCGCGGTGGAGCACCTCAACTTTTCGCCCAAGCTGCTAGAGGCCATGCCTGCGGAACTATCGCAGTACCTGTCCCAACTGGCTGGGCTGGAATGCCTAGCGTCGAGCCGCTTTCGCGTCGCGCGGACGGTAGAGCAGGGGGTCTCCTTCGAAGTTCAGGGAAGAATTTCCTCGGGCAGGCTCCGCGATCCTCGGCTGCCATACCCTCTGGATAAACTGAGCGCCGACTTTTTCTGCAAGAACCAAATTCTGCAGTTGCGTTCGATGCGGGCGTCCAGCGGAGACGCCACATTGGAATTGAGCTCGGACATCATGGGTTTTGGGCGCGACGTGCCGATGGTCATCCACGCTAAGGCTGACAACTTAGAGATCGACAGTCGGCTGCGTGAATCGCTGCCGGCCGGATTGCGACAGCAGTGGGATCGCCTGCACCCAGCCGGCCGCATCGATGGCAACATTCAGTTGACCTACGATGGCCAAGAGTGGGCCACGGTGGCATCTTTGTATTGCGATGCTGTATCGCTCAAGCCATGGTTATTCCCGTACCCGGTCAGCGGAATCACCGGCATGATTCGCTACCAGGACGGCACGCTCAGCACTGAACAGCTCACTGGCACCGCCGGCGGTCAGGCGGTTGCGAGCGACTTCAGTTTGTCGCGCCAAGGGGACCAGTGGTACGGGCGGCTCAACGTGCAGTCAGCCGGTGCGCTGCCCATCGATGAAGCGCTCTTGTCGGCGCTCACCCCCGAGGGACATGCGCCCACGGGCGCCGAGAAATTCATTCGCTCGCTGCATCCGCGCGGCGGAGTGCAGGTCAACCATGCGACTTTTGAGCGGGAGCTGACGGGTGCCGCGAGTTGGAACCGCAACATCGATTTGCAGGTAGTCAACGGAAGCATAAAGTACGATCATTTCCGCTATCCTATCCATGACATCCAGGGACGCATCGCCAGTCAAGACGACCACTGGTGGCTGCATCAATTCGAGGGCCGCAATGACAGCGGGCAGATCTTGTGCTCGGGCAATTGGCAACATGTGAGTGAAACCGAG
>JBEBXX010000284.1:0-4416 GCA_040391435.1 Aureliella helgolandensis
GGGGTATGCATCCTGCTTGCCTCTGGTTGGTATGTCTTAGTCGCAAGCTAGAAGCTTACGCCACGTAAGGTGGGGTATGCATCCTGCTTGCCACGCGGGGTATGCATCCTGCTTGCCCCGGGTTTGCCTCCTGCTTGCCCCCGGTTTGCCTCCCTTAGCCGCAAGCTAGAAGCTTACGCCACGCATCGCAAGCTAGAAGCTTACGCCACGCATCGCAAGCTAGAAGCTTACGCCACGCAGTGCATTAGGGAGCGACTTCGATGGTCTCGGCGCGACCATCCGAGCGGACTACCCTTAGCTCGAGCAGTTGGCCAGCCAAGTCGGGAGCGTGGACCATGCGGTAGAAATCCTGCGGCTGCTGAACGTCGGTTCCTGCGACCGACAGAATGCCATAGCCGGGCCGCAGCCCAGCGTGCCAGGCGGATGTGTCGGGATCGACTGACTGCACAGCTACTTTGAACGGTGTGCGGCGATTACCACCCAGCCCACTGCGAGTCCAATCCGAAGAAATGGCAGTGGCATAGTCGACCAACATGCCGCGCCATTTATCGGGCGAATCCACCGCGTAGCCAGGCCAGCGACTCGAGAGCGGTTTCTTGCTGAGAGTGGCAGACAGTTGCAATGCATCGGGCGCACTGCGCCCCGACCGAAAGCGATGCACGTACAATTTGACCTGCGCCCCTGCCGCTGCCTGGCTCAACTCTCGAAACAGATCGCGACGGTCGGCTACTTGCGTGCCATCGACTTGATAGATCACATCGTCGGCTCGCAGACCGGCTTGCTCTCCGGGCAGCCCCGGAATGACCACGCTCACTCGTGCGCCACTGAAGCCGAGCGATTTTTCCATCGACCGCAGATCCTCGGGCTGAATACCCAGGAATCCGAACTCCGGCAATTTGCCCGCTTTGAGGCTCTCCACGACGCGTTGAAACATCGCATCGGTAGCGATCGCAAACCCAGCCGCTTGTTCATACCCAGCCGTCGCCGCGAGGGCAGTCGTCAAGCCGACCACTTCCCCTTTGAGGTTGATCAGCGCACCGCCGCTCATACCCAGCGTGAGCTTGGCATCGGTCTGAATCAACGTTCCGAAGTGATGGATGGTATCCTTGCCGCTGTCGCCGCTGGCCGGATCGGCAGGAGCTACTCGCTGAAGATTCGAGACGATGCCCCAACTGGCGCTCGCCTGGCCATCGCGGGCGATGGCTTGCGGGTTGCCCAGCGCGATCACAAACTGCCCCTTGCGCAGTTCACGCTGTTGGAAGGTGGCGGGCTGCAGATTGGAAGCGTCGATCTTCAGCACTGCCAAATCGCTAAAGGGATCGGAGGCGAGCACTTTGGCTGGCAGGCCGACCACGCGTGCCATATAGCTCTGCTTGTCGAGCCACACGTAATAGTCGTGTTCGCGCGGATCGCCCAGCACATGCCCGCAGGTAACCACGAAGCCGTCGTCGCTGATGACGATACCGCTGCCAAACAGAGTTGGCACAAATTCGGGACTGTCGGGCGTATTCTGCAAGGGAAACGGATTGCCCAAGCGGAACTGATCAATTCCCAACTGATCCAACTGCGCCGCGGGAGCTCGGCCACGCGCGACGCGGGCAATGGCCACCACCGATCGCTGGGCGTGGTCGATGGCTGAGATCGTAACCTCCTCGATGGCGGTCAGCAGATCGAGCGCCGGCTGGGCCGCCGGTCGATCGCTTGTCCCAACCTGCTCGGCCGCAGGCTGGGGGCGAGCGCTGGAGTCTTGGGCGGCCAAGGGCACACACATCCCAGCCACAGAGATCCCAGCCACAGAGATCACGGCCGCAGAGATCATACCAGCGCAATTCGTCCAGCGACTCGGGACGACCCTCTTCAGTCGGCAAGCATTTTTAAAAAGGTTTAACGCTGGCATCATGAAACTACGCTTGCATGCGGTTTTGAAACGACTCGACTGGAACAAGTGGCAGGCCCAACTCAAATATTTACTCGCGACCCACAGGCGTTCATAACTCGCAGAGTCGGCGAGGCCCACTGTACCAACACTGTCAGCTTGCTTTAGTCGTCGACCATTCCGGCGTCCTCGAGTTCGGCGTCGGCATCGGCGTCGGAGCTATGGCCAGCCACGACGTCGGGTCCCGTGTAACCACCGGCCGCTAGGATCAGCTCCTTGATCTCCTCGGCCACGTCCTTGTTTTCGAGCAAAAAGGCCCGCGCCTTTTCCTTGCCCTGGCCCAGGTGCGTATCATTGTACTTGAACCAAGAGCCACTGCGATTGATGATCTTCAGTTCGGCACCCACGTCCAGAAGATCGCCTTCGTAGCTGATGCCCGAATTGTGCATCATATCGAACTCGGCGATGCGGAACGGAGGGGCAACTTTGTTTTTAACGATCTTGCACCGCACCCGCTGGCCGACCACATCCTCGCCATCTTTCAAAGCACCGATGCGCCGCACGTCGATGCGGCATGAAGTGTAAAACTTCAACGCGCGACCACCGGGCGTGGTCTCTGGGCTGCCGAACATCACCCCGATCTTCTCGCGAATCTGGTTGATGAAGATGACCACCGTCTTGCTCTTGGCGATGGCACCGGTCAACTTGCGCATCGACTGGCTCATCAGACGAGCCTGCAGGCCCACGTGCGACTGGCCGATCTCACCGTCGAGTTCTGCCTTGGGGACCAGCGCGGCCACGGAGTCGATGACGATCACGTCGACGGCGTTGCTCTTGATCAAGTGCTCGGTAATCTGCATCGCCTCTTCACCGCAACTGGGCTGGGAGACCAGCAGCGTGTCGAGTTGGACACCTAGCTTTTTGCCCCAACTGGGATCGAATGCGTGTTCGGCGTCGATGATCGACGCGATGCCGCCTGCCTTCTGCGCCTCGGCACAGATGTGCAGTGCCAGCGTAGTTTTACCGCTCGACTCGGGCCCAAAGATTTCAATGATCCGGCCGCGCGGCACGCCCACTCCGCCCAGGGCCATGTCCAGCGACAGGCTCCCGGTCGACACGCCGGAGATCTTCAGCAGGGCTTCGCCCCCCAGGGGCATAATCGAGCCTTCTCCGAACTGCTTCTCGATCTGCTCGAGCGTGTTCTTTAGTCCGGGTTCACGCTTGTAAACAGCTTCCATCCCCTCAGGTCCACCGCCACTTTTCTTATTGTTCGATGGAACCGCACTTTTTTTCTTGGCCATGTTTGGTTTTCTCGCTGTAGTTACCATATCCCTGGAACGCCTCAAATTAACCGTCACACGATGCGCGATCCTAACGAATTGTACGCCGATCAGCAATCACTCCACAGTGCCGCATTGTGAGACTCGGCACGTCGACCGTTAGGATCGCTCGACGTACATTATTATCGAAGTGGACGTGACACCTCTGGTCACAAGGTTTTTTAACAACGGTTTTTAAGAACAGGGCCCAGGTGCCCAGGCTAGGCAATCCGGAAGGCAAACAGGGAAAATGACAATTTGGGCACATGCAATTCGAGGAGTGGCTTTTGACATGGATGGGCTGATGGTCAATACCGAAGAATTGTATTCCGAAGTGGGCGAGATCTTGCTCAACCGCCGCGGCAGACGATTCAGTTTGGAGTTGAAAGCCGCCATGATGGGATTGCCCGGACCGCAGGCCTTTGGCGTGATGATCGACCGCGAGGGGCTCAGCGACACGCATACTGTCTTAGCGCTCGAGTCCGACGAGATCTTCGTCGACCTACTGCCAAGCAAACTGCAGACGCTGCCCGGCCTGGAAGAATTGCTCGCTCGACTCGACCACTTGCAACTGCCGCGCTGCATCGCCACCAGCAGCCCGCATCATTTTGTGCGGAGCGTGTTAGAAATCGTCAAACTTGAGGATCGCTTTGATTTCGTCGTGACCGCGGAGGATGTGCAACTTGGCAAGCCGGCGGCTGACATTTATGTAGAAGCGGCAAAGCGGATGGACATACTGCCGCCGCACATGCTGGTGCTCGAGGACAGCCATCATGGCACGCGCGCCGGCTTGGCCGCCGGAGCGTGCACGGTGGCAGTGCCCGGCGTGCACAGCATGCAGCATGATTTCAGTGGCGTGGCCCTGTGCGCCGATGGTTTGGCGGATCCACGCATCGCCGCCCTGCTCGAATAGCTCGGGCTGAAATACAACTAGGCGTCCTATGGAGGACGCCTAGCTGCTAATTCTTAATTCTTGACTGCTCACATGGCCGGATTAGGCCATGTCTTTGAGTCTCTTCAGAGGTCGTACTTTGACCTGTACCGAAGCTGGTTTGGGATCGGCCCAAATCATATCTCCCGTAGCTGGGTTGCGCACTTGGCGCTTTGGCAAGGCAGGTTTGTCGACGGCAACAATCTTGCACAACTGAGGAATCTGAAAAACGCGCGGCCCTTTCTTGCCGATGTTGGCTTCGATTTCAGCGGCCAACGCATCGAAGAACT
>JBEBXX010000285.1:0-4415 GCA_040391435.1 Aureliella helgolandensis
TGGGTACTGTCGATGTATTGCACACTCGGTTTAGGCAAATCCGGACGGTGGGATAATGGTTACAAGATGTCGGGTTAGAAAATTTCTACACGTCTTAGTTTTGAACCATGCCACAGAGTTCGTCGCGTTGGTTTCCGAGATTGAAGACATGTTCGCGGCGGTCGCGAAGAAATGTGGTTGAGAGGCAACCGTGGCTAAGACCAAAACGGCTGATAAGGGGCGGCTGATAGGCCAACCATGGCTAACGCCAAAACGGCTGATTGTTTTGCTACAATGGGTAACTTCTGCAAGCTACCCCCGCCTAGAACTGGAGCCTCCATGAAGATTTTCACTGCGCGATTGAAGACGGTTTGCGGCTACGCAATCGGCCTGAGCACCCTATTTTTCCTGCTGGCCGTGCAGAATCTAAACGCTCAAGACAGCACGGGGAAGGAGCCGCCAGGGGGGGCGAGTGCGGTAGCACAGGCGGCGGATAGCACATCGCGAGGGGGACGTTTGATCGACGTCCAGCGGATTTGGAATGAGTCCAAACACAATGCGTTCACGGATCTGATTCGCTTTCAAGATCAGTGGTTCTGTGTCTTTCGCGAGGCGACGGGGCATGTCTCGGGCGACGGCGCGCTGCGAGTTATCCGTTCCAGCGATGCGAAAAACTGGACCTCGGCGGCGCTGATCACCAGCGACCTAGCCGACCTGCGCGATGCCAAAATAACTGTCACCCCCGACCAGCAATTGATGCTCTCGGGAGCCGCAGCCATGCATGATACGAGCGAATACAAGCATCAATCGATGAGCTGGTTTTCCGACGATGGGCAGACGTGGAGTGAGCCGGTGGAGGTTGGGCAGCGCGACAACTGGTTGTGGCGAGTGACGTGGCATAAAGGCCAGGCATACGGTGTGGGTTACGCGACAAACGATGCTCAGGACCGACTAGCGAGACTGTATCGCAGCCCGGATGGCAAGCACTTTGAAGTGCTGGTTGAGCGTTTGTTCGATAAAGGCTATCCCAATGAAACGTCTTTGGTTTTCACTCCCGATGAGACGTGTTATTGTCTGCTGCGCCGCGATGCAGACAGTCGAACTGGGATGTTCGGTACCGCGCAGGCTCCCTACACCGACTGGACATGGAAGGACTTGGGGGTTCACGTAGGCGGTCCGCAGATGATTCAACTGCCCGACGGCCGGCTCATCGCTGCGGTGCGCTTGGTCGATGGTGGCGCGCGAACCTCATTGTGCTGGATCGATCCCGAGCAGGCTAAGCTTACCGAGTTTCTCAAGCTCCCCTCGGGCGGCGACACGAGTTATGCCGGTATGGTTTGGCACGCCGATCGGCTGTGGGTCAGCTACTACTCAGCCCACGAAGCCAACGCTGACTTCACCACCGCCATCTACTTAGCCCAGATCGAGCTCGACTGACCGTCTTCTCGGCGGCGGCCTGGCGCGAGCGTACATTACCATACCAGCCCGACGCGTGAGCGAGTGACTATGATCCTTGGCAATCGCACCCACTGGCTACCCATAGCTATCGCAGTCGCCTTTGGCTTGGTGGCTTACTTCGGTATTGTCACTTTCATCAGCACTCGCCAAATCCGAGAGGGGGAGAGACAGATAGAGCTGGCTTATGCCATACGTGAAGCGGCACATCAACTGTTATCGGCGATGAAGGATAGCGAGACTGGCCAGCGCGGCTTTGTGTTGACAGGCGACGAGGACCACTTAGCTATTCATGACCGGGGAGTCACTGACGCCAAGCTCTTGGTCGAGCAGCTTGATCAGCTAGCAGGACACAGCCCTGAAGTGTTGGCTAGCCTGCACAAATTGCGCGTGGCCTTCCACCAGCAGCAGACGCATTTTTCTCACATCATTGCACTCCGTCGTCGTCAGCCGGATCGTCGCATTGGCGATAACGTGCTAGAGTTGATCCAGTTGGGCGTCGGCAAAACGATCATGGACTCGGCTCGCGCCGCGGCCGAGGAGCTGGTTGAGACGCAAAGTCAGAAGCTCAATCAGATCGAGGCCAATACACGCTATCTGACCAATCTGACACAGTCGACTACCACCGCCGGACACTTGATCGCGCTATGTTCCATTTTGTGCATTGGCCTGGCCGCCTATGCAGACCGCCGCAAACGCAGCGATGCCGAAAGTGCACTGCTCAAAGAGCAGGACGAATTGGCAGCCATTTTAGAGCAGATCAGTGAAGCGGTCGTGATCACTGACTTGGCCGGCTCGATCCAATCTGTCAATTCGGGGGCGGAACGCTTGCTCGATAGCTCCGGTGTCGATATTGCAGGCAAAGCGTTCCGTGACTTCTTGCAAGTGGATCAGCAACAGTGGGCGCGGGAGCTACAGCAGTTGGACGATACGGGCTTCTGCATCTCTGAACGCGTGTGGAACGCAGCCTCAGGCCAAGTGCTGTTTCTTGAACTCAGACACTCGTTTATCCACGACCAGGCGGGTGAGCGGACGGGAAAGCTGACGCTGCTGATCAACATCACCGACCGCAAGTTGCAGGAGGCCAAGGAGCGGCGGTCGCAACGGCTAGAGAGTATCGGCACGCTGGCAGGTGGCGTGGCGCATGATTTGAACAACGTACTGACGCCGATTTTAATGGGTGCCAAGCTAGTCAGACGAGGAAATAAGAACGCTGCGCGGTTGCTAGACACCATCATCATTAGCGCCGAACGTGGCAGTAAGATGCTTAAGAAGTTGTTGGCCTTTGCCGGGGGAGATAACCCCAGCCTGCAGGCGGTCGACATTCGAGAGATCGTGTTGGAAACTGAGGAGATTCTGAGCCACACATTGCCCAAGACCATCGACTTGCAAATCGTCGTACCCGCTGAACTTCCGCTTCTCCTAGCCGACACAACTGAACTGTCACAGGTGGTGCTCAATTTAGCTATCAACGCTCGCGATGCGATGCCCTGCGGGGGAGTTCTGCGAGTCGAAGTCAAGCTTGAACACATCGACGAGGTGGACGCCGAACGGAGCGACCGCCTGCGCCCTGGAGAGCACGTTTTGCTAACGGTGGCGGACACGGGTGCTGGAATCGCCGTGGAGCACATCGACCGCATTTTCGATCCCTTTTTTACCACCAAGCTACAAGGGGAAGGTACCGGTCTGGGACTGGCTACGACGCTGGGCATCGTCCGCTCTTACGGCGGCGACATCAATGTCTTTAGTAAAGTGGATTGTGGCACGACCTTCTCGGTCTACTTTCCAGTTCTAAGCCAGCAGGAAGCTGAGCAGCCGACCGCTGACGTTGCCACCCGCTGCCTGACTGGCCAGGGTGAAACTGTGTTGATTGTAGATGACGAGGTGGCCATTGTGGAAACGGCTCGCGAGACGCTTCAATGCAACGGCTATCACGTGCTGACCGCACTTAAAGGGGAGGAGGCGATCGCTTTTTTTGAGCAGCGGCCTGGACAAATAAATTTAATCATGCTGGATATGATGATGCCAGGGATGGACGGAAGTGAGACCAAGACGGCCCTACGAAACGTTGCGCCTCGGTGTAGAATACTAGCCACAAGCGGCCTTCGCCGTCCGGGTGGCGATGGGGGCTCGCTGGCAGATGTCAACGGTTTTCTAGCGAAACCCTATTCAGATGAACAACTCTTGCGAGCCATTCGTAATGCTCTTGAAGACGGCGATTGAATTTTGAAGGACTACCATGCGATTGCTCGTAATAGACGATGAGCCACTTGTCCTAGAGACAATAGAAGCGGCTTTCCCAAATGAAAGAGTTACTACCTGCAACTCATCTGCGGCCGGTATCAAACACTTTCTCAACGAGCGTCCCGATGTCGTATTGTGTGACATTCGCTTGCCCGACATGTCGGGCATGGAAGCCTTTGAGAAAATGCATAGCATTGACGGCACCATCCCAATTCTACTAATGACCGGCCAGGGTACGGCGGGCACGGCTATCGAGGCTATGCAACGTGGCGCTTTTGAATACGTTTTAAAGCCCCTCGACCCAGACATCCTCATCCCGCTCATCGAAAACGCGGCTGAAACAAGCCGCATGACTCGAGTCTCCGCCATCGTTCCTATCGAGTCGACTGATCCATTGGCCCTTGAGGATCTAAGCAGCGATCTTTTGATTGGCCAGTGCCCGGCCATGCAAGAGGTCTACCGCTCCATCGGTCGCGTCGCCAAGCAGCACGTTACGGTGTTAATTCTCGGGGAGAGTGGCACAGGCAAAGAGGTCGTCGCCCGCGCTCTGTTTCAGTACGGAGATCGTCCCAAGGGTAGATTTCTAGCAATCAACTGCGCCGCCATCCCGGAGCAATTGCTCGAAAGCGAGCTGTTCGGCCACGAAAAGGGCGCCTTCACGGGGGCTGAGACCAAACGCATCGGCAAATTCGAGCTGTTCAGCGAAGGGACTTTGTTCCTAGACGAAATCGGCGATA
>JBEBXX010000286.1:0-4414 GCA_040391435.1 Aureliella helgolandensis
ACTTCAAGGGATCCCAGCGAAAGCCCCTCTTCCACAACGGCAAAAGTTGGTCGATCAAAACGCACCTTTTCTAAAAAGGCCAGACGTACGGGCTTAGCACTTAAAATGATTGAATCTGCCTCTGCGATCAAAACGCACAGCCTTTTGCAGTCCTCGGGTTGTTCAATCCAAACGACATCAGAAACATTCGGTTCCATAGATTGCCGGAGCTGATCGTACAGGCCGTGCGGCAATTGTGTGCCGTAGAATTCTTTGCGATTAGATGCACGTTCCTTGATCGACGCTGGCAGCATACCAGCCTCGTAATCTTCCAGTAAGCGAACCGAAATCGAGTCCTCGGTCAACTCTGCTTGCATTAGCCAGCCGTTGGCAGCAGCAGTCTGCACCATATTCTCCAAAGCAGCACCGAGGGCAAGCCTGGCCATATTCTGGCCTGCGTTCATCGGCGACTGGTCACGTTCCGGTGCCAAACGCAAAATAACGGCGCGTTCGCTCCGAGGCAACTCGATGCGCCAAGGCTGGGTATTATCTCCAGAGGGCGCCAGACGAGCAGCGTCGCGCAGCGTTTCTAGTGCACTTTTCGACATGTGATTGACCCCAACGATTGCATTTGGACTTGGACTAAACCAACCGCACTAGAGCGATGCTTAAACCTGTGAGCGAGGCTGCGCTCATTTATAACCGAGCTTGATCATGCGGCCACGCATGATGCGGCGCTTGAGTCGCTGCAGGGTGCTGCGATTGCCCGAGCGCAGTCGCCCTTTGCGCAATAGATAACGGTAGGCGTCGAACTGCTGAAAATACGGAGCTGCTCTGATCTCGCCGCGCTTGAGCAAAACTTTGACGGCTTCGACGCCCACGACCCCAGCGGCCAAACGACAAGCAGCACAGGCAGACGGACCTCGACCACTGCTCTCGACGTACGAAAAATCAAAGTACGGAAGATGCGTCGCACGTGGAGCTAGCCCTAGGGCAAAGGCACACAGCTTGTCGACCGCCTGCATGTCGTCATGCAAGTCAAAATACTCGTCAAAGCTCATTCCCTTGGGATCGAAGGCCAGCCAGGCGGTGCTAAATCCAATCGGGCCAGCCGTCAACGCCCAAATTCCGCGCTCGCGGGCTTCGCGAAAAAGCATGCGGCGAGCTTCAAAGGCAAAGAAGTCCACTGAGTCGACCAATAGGTCTACGCCCTCGAGAAAGCTGTCGACATTCTCAGGCGTGATGAACTCGTCGAACGTATCAATCTGCAGCTCGGGATTGACGCTCTTCGCTGCCGCATCCAACACGCTGACTTTCGCCTGCCCTAAATTGTCGAGCGTGGCTCCAAACTGCCGATTGAAGTTCTTGGTTTCAAACGCGTCTGCGTCGGCGATATGAAATTTGCCAATGCCCAAGCGAGTTAGCGTCATCAAGTGATTTCCACCCACGCCCCCCATGCCTGGAATGGCCACGCAGCACTTACGCAACTGCTGCTGCTCCGCGGGAGATACCAGTCCAAGATTCCGCGAGAACGCCTCCTCGTAACTCCAGGCCGCCTGTGCGGTATTGGGTGCGGACTGCATGATGGCCACCATCTCAAAAAAAGGTGCGCAAACTAGCCAGCCATATCGGCCACTATGGACCTTATGCTACCCCAATTAGAGCTATTGTGCGAGCGGATTTTTCACTATATACGGTGCGTGATTGCCGAATTTTCCCGCGGCCCTCAACCAATTGTTATTTAGGGAGTTGCGTCGTAGCTCTGCTCAAAGCGCACATTGATTGCGGTGCTTAGACTAGGCAACCGCAGTGACTAAGCTAGGCTGCACTCTGACAAGCTGCTGATCATGTCCTCGATGATGCGCACGCGGCAGTCGGCCGAGGCAGCCTCGGATATCGATGCCGCGGCCAGCGCCGGAAGCAGCAGCCGGTGGACGCTAAGACACGGCTCCTCACGCTTCCACCGCGCCAACCAACAGGCATCGCTCAGCTCACTACAAAACTGCTCCAGCTCAGGGGCAGCGCAGTCGGCCAAAAGCTCCTCCACGCATACCAACCACTGGGCTGCACGCAGCGGATCGAGCCGGATCTCTGCGCAGCGCTCATGGGATCTGGCCGTTTGCAGGGTCGAGCGGAGTGAGTTGGTTTGCTGGGTGGGCATAATCATTTTTTCTACCTAAGAGATGTCGAAAGCAGTGGGTTAGAGATAAGCTGCGGATTAGAGATAAGCTGTAAGTCAGAGACAAATGGGGCCAACTTGTTCGGCCAGTCGCACACCAAACGCTGAGTGTCCTACGAGTTCAAGTGTCATAGCGTTTCAAGGCAAGGCAGGCGTTCTGCCCGCCGAATCCTGAGGAGTTGCTCAGGGCGACGTTCAGCCTGCGCTGCTTGGCGACTTGAGGTGTATAGTCCAGTGGACAAGCCGGATCGACGCGGGCGTAGTTGGCCGTGGGTGGCACCAGCTCATGCTTGATGGCCAAAGCGGTATAGACGGCCTCAATGCCGCCCGCGGCCCCCAGGCAGTGCCCGGTGGCCCCCTTGGTCGACGAGATCGACAATCGTCGCGCCTCGTCTCCAAACACCTGCTGGATGGCTTCGCTCTCCAAAGCATCGTTGGCCACGGTGGATGTTCCATGAGCATTGATATAGTCCACGTCAGACAATTCGCAGCCAGCCTCTTTAAGCGCCGCCAACATACATCTCGCCAATCCGGCCCCGCCGGGTGCCGGGGTCGTGATGTGGTGTGCGTCTGCCGAAAGCCCATAGCCAATTACTTCAGCATAAATTTCTGCGCCTCTCTGACGAGCGTGTTCGTACTCCTCTAGTACCAGCAGCCCGCAACCCTCTCCCATGACGAATCCGTCGCGATCCGCGTCGAAGGGACGCGATGCCAATTCGGGTTGATCATTTCTGCGGCTCAGGGCGCCGATGCGGTCAAACGACGCGATCGACAGCGGGCAGGTTGCCGCCTCGGCACCGCCGGCGAGCATCATGTCCACCTCACCTCGTTTAATGTGCATCACCGCCTCGCCAATCGCGTGCGTGCCGCTGGCACAGGCCGTGGCGATGGCCAAATTGGGGCCGAGCAGTTTGTGTTCGATGGCGACGACGCCCGATGCCATATTGGGCAGTGAATAGGGTAGCGTGTGAGGCAACACCTTAGTGTGGCCGCGCTCTTTCAAAGTAATCGCACTTTGTTCGATCTCACCCAAGCCGCCAATAGCCACGCCGATGATGCAGCCGCAGCGTGGACCATGCTGTGCAGCATCGTAGCTCGCATCGCGGAGCGCCTCTTGCGCGGCCACTTCAGCGAACTGCACAAAACGCGACGTCTGCCGCGCTTTCTTAACGCCTAAGAGCTGCACCGCGTCGAAGTCAGGCACCTCACCGGCTATGTGGACCGGCAGACCAGCGGTATCGAAGCGCACGATCCGGTCAATGCACGAACGCCCCGACAGTGCAGCCTGCCAGGCTGCCTGAACGCCGACACCGGTCGGTGCAACTATCCCCAGCCCAGTTATAACTACTCGCCTCATCAGGCACTCCCGTCTAAAGTTGGACACTGTCGAAGCTTAGAATTGGGCTTAGCCAATTTTCACTAGGCCAGCCCCCTACGCCGTTGTTTGTCGATAATTCATCGCCAGCTTGAGGATTGTAGGGCCTATGCCGGGATGTATGCAGAGACCAAGCCAGCAATTCGCATGTTGAGAGAAGCTGCGCGATCCAAGTTTAGAAAATGGATGACTAAAAGATGTACCAAGTAACGAACGGCAGCCACTGTCACGGCACTTCTTGCCTCAGACGTGCCGCGTGTGGGTATGATTGCTGACTCCCACACCGTGGGCCATGCCCTACAAAAAACACGTTTACCGGCGATGCAGTTTAGGAAGAAGTGCGTGCTGCGAACCAGGGAAGAGCCTCTATCTTTTACCACGCATTTTCTAACCGTTGTTCCAAGTTCTAACTCCGCAATAGGGAAGTTAGAGTTGAGTCTTGCCTAAGTTTAAGCGGCCACTGGCACGACTTGATACTCCTCGGCCGGTAGGAACTGCTCGTAAAACAACTTCTCGCTAGCGAGCATGTTGGCCCCGTCGAGCTGCCAGGGAGCGTACTGCGGACCATATACCTGATCGTAAAGTGGATAGCGCGTGACATCCAACTGGGCGAAATCGTGCATGCAGAGCACGGCTGGGTTACCGCTCACAGCCGCATAAGACTTGACATCGGAACAGGGCACACAGCCAAACAGGCGTTGATAAGCTTTAGCGTGCTTGGGATGAACTGCTAAAAGCAGGCGATCGATACCGCGCCGTCGAGCGGACTGGATGAGTAGGCTGATCATGCTGACGAGCGTCTGGAACCTCAGTCGCTTTTGCTCGGGATCGATGCTACTGGCCAAGCACGAGACTTCTGCCCTGCCAATTACGGCCGCGCG
>JBEBXX010000287.1:0-4412 GCA_040391435.1 Aureliella helgolandensis
AATCCAGTCCAGCACGTCCTATTCCCCACGCACTATCTGCAGCGCAATCCGCTGCTGACCGCGCCGCGCGCGATCCGAGATGTCGTCCCTTCGGGAGACAGCATAGCCGTCTTCCAAATCAGCCCAGCAGAACCTTGGCGAGCAATCAATGCCGCACGATTGGCAGCGGACTCAAGCAAGAAGTCTCCCTTCGATTCAACCGTGGCCAAGGGCTACGTCACCTCCTCCAGCGGTGTGACTATCTATCGCGGTGCGGCCTACCCTGAGCAGTACTATGGCAACGCCTTTATCGGAGAGGTCGCGGGGAACTTGGTGATGCGCTACAAGCTCAACCCAGATGGAGTTACGTTCCAAGGGCAACGCGCCCATCAAGATTCCGAGTTTCTCGCTTCAACTGACAATTGGTTTCGCCCGGTGAATTTTATCAATGCACCCGATGGAATGCTGCACGTGCTGGACATGTATCGCGAGACCATTGAGCATCCGTGGTCAATGCCCGATGATCTTAAGGCTCAGGTGGATTTGACCAGCGGTCGAGATCGTGGACGCATTTATCGATTGGTGCCGGAGCGTTATCGCGAGGGTTTTGTCAAACCGCCCGTACCGCGCCTGGGTCAGGCGACGACCGGAGCGCTAGTCGCCGAGCTGGCAAACCCGAATTCCTGGTGGCGCGAGACGGCTCATCGCTTGTTATTTGAGCGGCAGGACACTAGTGAAAACTCTGCGCTGCAAGCCATGCTTCGCGAGCACGACTCCCCCCTTGCCCGAGTTCATGCGCTGTGGACATTACACGGGCTCGAATCGCTCTCGGATGATGACTTAACGGTCGCGTTGAAGGATTCCAACGCGCACGTACGAGAACATGCTCTACGCATCGCCGAATCGCGGCTGGCGCAGTCCCCTGCCCTGAGCGAATTGGTTGTGGATGCCGCCACGGACAACGACTTGCGCGTGCGGTTTCAAGTTGCATTTACTCTAGGTGAAATCGAAAGCGTGCCAGCCACCGAGGCGCTAGCAATGATTGCTCGCCGCGATGCGGACGATCCGCTGATGCGCACGGCTGTCATGAGCTCCGCGGCGCACCGCGAGGCAGGCCTGTTGAAGCTGTTGATTGAAGACCAAGCCTTCGCGGAGTCCGCGGCGGGGCTGGAGACCATCTCGCAGCTAGCTGTAATGGTCGGCTCTGCAGGAGATCTGTCGCAAGTCGATGATGTGCTAATGGCCGCTGCGCAGCTTCCTCAGTCGGTGCAGGTAGCGCTCGTGAGCAATTTCGCGGCCGGGCTGCGTCGCGCGAAACAAGATCTGTCTGCGATAACCGACGAACAGAATTTCGAGAGCGGACGGCTGGTGAAAGCTATCTTAGCGGAGGCGGCCAGCCGGGCAGCAGACGCGTCCGCTGCACTCGAGCAGCGACAGGCCGCGGTTGGACTGCTCAGCTACGGCCGCTATCAAGATGTTGAGACGACGCTGCTGGAGCTGCTGAGCAGTCAGTACCCGCCGGCACTTCAATCAGCGGCGGTCAAGTCGCTCGCAGGTACGGCGCGTCCCGAAGTCGCTGGGCTGCTGCTCGAGAAGTTCGCGAGCTTGACCCCCAGAGTGCAAGCGGAAATTGTCGAACAACTGCTGCAGCGCACAATCTGGATTCCCGCCGTCCTGGATGCCGTAGCTGCGAAGATTGTGCCGGCTAGGTTGATCGCCCCGAACCTGCGCGAAGCCTACATGAAAAGCTCATCTCAGGCGATTCAGCAACGCGCACTGCAGTTGTTTGCCGACGACGTACGTAGTTCGCGCAGCGAGGTATTGGACAAGTACCAAGCCGCCCTGAGCCTGGCAGGCAGTGTGCAGCGCGGACAAGAGAGCTACCGCAAGAACTGTCAGAGCTGCCATCGCTTCGGCGACGCGGGCTTTGAAGTTGGCCCAAACTTGGCCACGATTCAGAACCGGACAGCGGCACAAATACTCGTCAATATTCTAGACCCCAGCCGCGAGGTCAGCCCGGAGTTTTTGGAGTATATGGTGCTCTCGGTAGATGGTCGCGTTGTCAGCGGAATGATCGCGACGGAGAATTCCAATAGCATTACCCTGAAGCAGGCCGAAGGCGTTGAAACCACTGTTCAGCGCAGCGATATTGAGTCGGTTCGATCCAGCGGAAAATCGTTGATGCCGGAGGGACTGGAAACGGCTATCGCGCCGGCTGAGATGGCTGATTTAATAAGCTATCTGTTGTCGTTGGGTAAGTCGTAGCCAACCGTCGTTGGGCGACGATTGCCGTTGATCGCTCCGCCAATCATTGCTGTGAGCGTCCGATCGACGGAGCGGCTAGTGACTTTAGCGCGCCTTATTGATTTGTCGATCTTAACACAGTGTTTGTGCTCGATGTCAATACTTTAGATAGCGGATCACGCGAGTGAGGAAGTAGCCATGCAATCTATCCATCGACGCGCCTTTCTCTCTGCCACCGCGGCAGGTGCCGCGGGCTGCGTGGTCAGTCGAGAAGAACTGGGCTGCTCGGCCAGGGCTGCCGAAGCCTCTCCTGCCGATGAGCCCTTTCGCGCACTTGAGGACGATGCGATTTGGGACATGCACTGCCATTTTTCGGGCGTCAACGGCGACACCGTCGAGCAGCGGGCCGTGCAGTTGCTCGAATACGCCGACCGGATGCATGTTCAACGCCTGATCTTCTTCATGGGCTTTCCATGGTCATACACGCCGGAGCCGGCTGAGTTTCGCAGACAAAACGATCAAGTGCTCACAGCCCTCGAGCGGCGGCCGGAGCGACTGCTAGGTTTCGCTTATTTGAATGCGAGCTTTCCAGAAGAATCGCTGGCGGAGATTGAACGCTGTATTCATAACGGACCGATGGTGGGCGTCAAGTTATGGGTCGGGCGCAGGTGTAGCGCCCTAGAGATTGACCCACTCATTCGCCGCTGTGGTGAACTCAACGCACTCGTTTTTCAACATACCTATTTGAAGATCACAGGCAACCTACCAGGCGAGTCGACACCTCAAGATCTGGCCGAGATGGCTGCGCGAAACCCCGATGTGCCGCTCATCTGTGGCCATACCGGCGCCGACTGGACGCTTGGAATTCGCACCGTTCGTCAATTCCCCAACGTTTCTGTGGGGATCAGCGGCAGCGATCCCGCTGCGGGTTTTGTGGAGATGGCGATCCGTGAGTTGGGCGCGGAGAGGATCCTGTATGGCAGCGATATTGGCGGACGCAGCTTTGCCTCGCAGTTAGCCAAGGTGTACAGCGCCGAGATGAGCGACGCCCAGCGAAAGTTGATTCTCGGAGGGAACGTGCGCAGACTGTTGAAACCGATCATGGACAGCAAGGGGATGGCACAATGATTACCGACGTCAATGTTTATCTGTCGCGTTGGCCGTTTCGACGACTGCCACACGACGCTCCGGATGCGTTGGTTCGGAAGTTGCAACAGCGTGGCGTGCATCAGGCTTGGGCGGGCAGTTTTGATGGTCTATTGCACAAAGATATAGCCAGTGTGAATGCCCGCTTGGAGGATGATTGCAAGCGATATGGCGAGGGGCTGCTATTGCCTGTGGGAGCGCTCAATCCAATGCTTCCCGACTGGCAAGAGGACTTGCGGAGGTGCCACGAGGTTCATCGCATGCGAGCCATTCGCATTCATCCTAACTACCACGGGTATACGCTTGCTTCGGCAGTTTGCCGCGAATTGTTTCAAGCTGCGCAGCAGCGCGGGTTGATTGTGCAAATGGCGCTCATCATGGAGGACGTAAGAGTTCAGCATCCTTTGATGCAAGTGCCGCTGGTCGAAACTACTGGCCTGGCGGAACTGGTCGAGAAGTTTCCGAAGTTGCCGATCGTGATCATGAACAACTCGGCTGCGGTTCGCTCAGCGTCCGCCAGAGAGCTTGCCAGCGCCGGCAACGTATACTTTGAAATATCGCATTTCGAAGGCGTGGGCGCACTTGAGGACTGGGTCAAAGAAGTGCCTGTAGAGCGAGTTTTATTTGGCTCGTACTTTCCGTTCTTCAATCTTGAAGCGGCTCTCTTTAAATTCCAGGAATCGCAGTTGGGCGGTTTGGCGACTTCCGCAATTCAATCCGGCAACGCCCAACGGTTGCTTGCGCACAGCGCGTGACACCGAACTGGTTGATCCACGACTTGTGCCGGCCCAACATGCGAGCCACTTCGATCTGTTGCAGACCATCGTTGTCAACCAAGGCATAGATGATCCACGACTCCTCGAGTTCGTTGGGCTTGGAGGCAATTCGATTGAGAGAGGCAATTCGATTGAGCCCCGATGCTCCTGATCTTTAGCCCAGCGGGCGGCACATCCCTGCCGGCCGCGTAAGCCGCCGGTCCGCAAGATACCGAACGTTGCTCAAAGTAAAGTGCCCCCGTCGCTCTTGATCTTTAGCCCAGCGGG
>JBEBXX010000288.1:0-4412 GCA_040391435.1 Aureliella helgolandensis
CCTAAAAGAATCTCGACTCTAATGGATACTGACTGCTAATGATGGCAGAGCGGCAACGACGTTCGACATGGCAGGTGCATGAGTCCACGGCTCGTGCTCTGTGCCAGCTCACGTTTTTGCTGGCCGGCGTACTGCCGCTGGCCTTGTGTTTGTACTGGAGTGCGCAGCAGTTCCTGCCCACCTATCAACGCCATCAGGCCAAGCAGTGGGAGCAATGGCTCACGGCCCACCTGGGCGTGGCTGTGACGGTGGCCGCATATGAGTCGCGAGCTCCCGATCGTTTCGCCCTGCACGAAATTCGCTTGAGCCATCCCGAGACCGCGGCGGCCATTGGCCGCGTGCGCTTGGCCGAAGTCGAGCGCCGGGAGGGCAAATGGGCGATTCGGCTAACCCAGTCGGAGCTCGAGGGGAGCGAGCTGGCGACAGCTTGGCGGATCGCCCACGACTGGTTCCTGTGCCGCCCACGGCCCGCCGCTCAGGCCGCTCGCGTGGGGATGGACGAGTTGACGATCCATAGCGCACCCGGTCAAAAGCATACGCTCCGCGAGCTGACGATGTCGCTGCTGCCCACGCCGCAGGCAACGCTGCTGAGCATGCAGTTCCGCTCCGACGGCCCGCTCGCGGCACGCCCAGCTAACGACAAGCCGATGCAGTGGATCGTCAAGCGACATCACACAGCCGCTGGACTCAAGACAGAAATGCAACTGCGCACCGAGACGCATGAAATCCCCATTGGCTTGCTGACTGGTCTGGCCCCCTGGGTCGAACGCTTGGGGACAGACGCCCAGTTTTCCGGCACGCTGGATGTCGACCTGCGGCATGATGCTTGGCGAGCCATGCTCGCCGGTGGTAAACTTTCGAAAATAGATTTGGCCACGTTGACGTCCGATGCAGATGCTCGCGTGAGCGGTATGGGGCAAGTGCAATTCGAGCAGTTGGCCCTCAGTCAGCGTGGGATTGAATTGGCCTATGGTCGCGGAGAAATTCGCGACGGCAGCATGGCGGCCGGATTATTCCACTCGTTAGGAAAATATTTGGGGGTCACAGCCAGAGAGACCAACCAGGTCAGCGCGTATGGCTTTGAGAGTCTGGAGTTCGCAGTGCATATTCGGCAGCCCAGTTTGCATCTCTGGGCGCAGATGTCCGACGCGCAGGGCCTGTTGGCGGCTCGTCAGCAATGGGAGCAAGCGGTACCGCTTGAGAACGTGGTGGCGGCGCTGGCCAACTGCGCTGACCCGGGAGTTGTTACCGCGCAGGCCAGCGAACTCGCCAATTTGCCCACGACCTGGCTTTCCAAACAAGCTCTAGTGTGGTTGCCGCTGGGAGATCCGCAGTGGCAGGCTGCCCAGGCGCGTTTGCGTATGAGTGCGGTCCAGACAGCACAGCATAACGAGTAGTCTGCCAGCTACACGATGCGTTCGATCACATCGTAGATCTCTTCTGAATGCTCAAAGATTCGCAACTGGGTTTGGCCTTCGATAGTCCGCAGCTTCCTCAGCCGTTTGTCGCTCAGCGGATGCGAATGCAGATTGCGGATCAACACGGCGCTGATGCGATCGGGAAAGCGATGGGCCAGAAAACGATAGATCTCCGGGTCCTTCTCTCCGCTATCGCCCACCAATACGAACTTTCGAGATGGCAAGCGCTTGAGAATGCCGATGATAATCCCCACTTTGGAATTGCGGCGGATGGGTCGGAAACGCTTGAACATTTCATCGCGTACACGGAAGTATCTCAGGTGCATGCTGCCCACGGGAAAATCGCTGGTCAAACACAGTTCGGCCAGCGGAGCATAGAGCTGCCAGGGGCTGCTGGAGACGTAGTGGAAGTCGCAACCGAACTGCTGCCAATGTCGATAGAGAGGCGCCATGCCCTCAACTACTTCGAAGGGCCGCAGGAACGTATTGGCCAGCATTTCACTGCGGCTTGTTGCCTGGGTCATCTTGATCGTATCGTCGATGTCGCTGATGACGCTCAATCCGTGCGGGGAGACGACGTGCAGTTGTCCGGAGGTGCCTTCGATCGTTCCCACTTCGTCGGTCGATTGTAAGAGCCGCATGGTGGTCGCGAGGGAGCGTCCTTGCAGTGCGTCGGCGTTGCGCGGAAAGGCCTTTTCGGGGAGCGTCAGCGTGCCATAGAAGGCCCCGTTGCTGCGTGTGCGGCGCCGCAGCCGGTAATGGCGTTGTGCGATCTCTAGCACGATTCTGCGGCGTCGCCCCGGAGCTGCCAGAAAACCATCGATGCGCTGCTGAAACGTCTCACTGGCCACTTGCTCGGGGGTGACCTTCATGGCTTTCTTCAGGCCGCTCAGCAGGATTCGTGTGGCCAACTGCGTCTGCCCGTCGGTGAAAACGCGTCCATGCACCAACGAACGCCAGCAACCTCGCCGCATATCAAAGTAGCCCAGCGATGGGAACAGCGTGGCTCGCTGGCCAGGTTTCAGATTGGACAGGCCCTGCGTGCTATTTCGATTCACTCTGCGATTGCCTACTGCCGTTTCTGTGCGAAAAGCCACTGGAACGTATCTTCGTTGTCGAAGGTTTGGGTCCAACTATCGTGGCCCACGCCTGGGTATTCGGTGTAGCGCGGCTCGCCACCCGCAGCTTTCAGCGCGGCGATCATCGTCCGCGATCTTTCCACATCCACGGCTTGGTCAGCGTCGCCATGGAAGCACCATACAGGGATGTCCTTAAACGCGTTCACCGTCGCCACGTCCCCTCCTCCACAAATCGGAATCGCCGCGGCAAACAGTTCCGGTCGGCGGGCCAATGCATCCCACGTACCATACCCTCCCATCGACAGACCTGCGATGTACACACGGTTCTTGGATACCGCCGCGTCAGCCAGCATCGAATCGACGACGGCTAGGGTCAATCCCAATGGGCGGCTGATCTTTTCAGGGAACACAGGTGTGTCGCTGCTCCAGTCGATGTCCGCCCACTTCTGCCCTTCGGGACACTGCGGAGCCAATACATAGCAGGCGTACTTCTGGCGATGCTCGGGGGTGCAAAACTGGGCCATGCAGTGCTTGAGTTGAGCTGCGTTATCAGTACCGCGCTCGCCGGCTCCATGCAGAAATATCACCAGCGGATACTTCTTGTTCGCATCGAAGTTGGCCGGCTTGAGCAGTCGGTATTTGAGCTGTTGGCCATCTTCGCCGACGAACTCGCGAGATTCGAACAACTGCATCGGATCGGTCGATGGCTCATCCTTCACAGCGGACTCCGTAGCTTGGCAAAACGCAAATGACATGCAGCAACTCCACACCAGTAGCCCGCCGATAATCGATTTCATAATGGTTCCTTGTAGTTAAATCAATTCACAGCCGCAAGCGGCTCCAAAGTCATCTCGCGTGCATGGTAGCTGGAACGCACGAAGGGGCCGCTGGCCACTTTCTCAAATCCCATTTGGCTGGCGATCTCGCCCAGCTCTGTGAACTCCTCGGGAGGCACATAGCGGACAACCGGCAAGTAGCGCGCGCCAGGCTGCAAATATTGCCCCAGAGTTAAAAAGTCGCAGTCGTACTGGCGCAGGTCAGAGAGGCACTGCAGCAGTTCGTCACGCGTTTCGCCCAGTCCGAGCATCAGCCCGCTTTTGGTTTTGATGCTTGGGTTGAGGCGTTTGACTCTCGCGAGCAACTCCAAGGTCCAGTTGTAATCGCTCTTGGGTCCACGCACCTTGCGATACAGACGCGGCACGGTTTCCATGTTGTGGTTGAAGACTTCGGGTGCCGCTTCGACAATGCGATCCAGACCATGTTTATGCTGGATGAAATCTGGCGTAAGAACTTCGACCGTGGCAGATGTTTTGGCGCGGACCGCCAGCACCGACTCGTAGAAGTGTTCCGCGCCACCGTCGGGCAGATCATCCCGCGTGACCGAGGTGATGACCACGTGTTTTAGTCCTAGTCGGTATGCCGCTTCGGCTACTCGGGCCGGTTCGTCCGCGGCCAAGGCTTCCGGCTTGCCGCGGGAGACGGCACAAAATCCACACGGCCGCGTGCACACGTTTCCTAGAATCATGAAGGTGGCCGTCTTCTGCGAGTAGCACTCCATGCGGTTGGGGCACTTGGCATTGTCGCAAACGGTCTCCAGACGCAGCTCTTCTAACAAACCGGCGGTGAAGTTGTTAGAATTACCGGTGGGCAAATCGCGGCGCAACCAAGCCGGCAGCCTGCGCGACGGAGCAAAGCCCAGCTCGGACACCGCTTCGGCGTCGGTTGCATGGCTGTCGGTTGCATGGCTGTGGGACACACCGCCACCACAGGAAGTAGCCGACCCGCACGAAGTTGAATCGGTAGCATTCGACTTGGAGCCTGTGTCGACCACAGGTAGAACGAAGGACATGGAAAAACCGTAGTGTAGGTAGTGTTCAGATTAAGACCCAGGGCAATTGGCCTGTCCGGTATTGTA
>JBEBXX010000289.1:0-4411 GCA_040391435.1 Aureliella helgolandensis
ACTTCACCTGGGATTTGCATCCCAGGCTGTCACCTGCCGTCCCTATCGGGACTAACGGCACTAGCCCAGCGGGCGGCATATCCTTGCCGGCGGCTTGAGCCACGGGTCTGCAAGATAGCGCATGGTTTAGCCCGGAGGGCGGCACATGCCAGCTCCTGTGTCGCCCTCTGGGCTGATAATTCTTAGTTAACTATTCCGGTGGTTGACGCAACCGGCAAGGATGTGTCGGCCCCCGCGGCCTGGCAATGGCCACCGCAAGCTGCTGGCCAATCCATGGTGGCAGCCGCTCGAGCTGAACGCCTTAGCCGCCCGTGCAGCGACGCAGCAGTTAAAAATACCGAGGACATTACCAAGATCCTACTGAACAGCAACAGGGTCACTTTACTGTACCAGCAACAGCAGCAACACCAGGGTCACTCTACTGTGATGGCGGCATAGCCTAGTATTCCCTGCCTCGTGCCTTAACTCGATGCCTATGGAGTGGCAACACCCGGCCCGCGGCTAGCGCCGTGGGCTGGCAACACCGCATCCAGGTCGGCGATCAAATCGTCGACGTCCTCCAGCCCGACCGATAAACGAATCAAGCTATCGGTAATGCCCGCTTGCCGCCGCGCGGCTGCATCGTAGCTGGCGTGCGACATTGTGGCCGGCTGCTCGATCAGCGATTCGACCGCCCCAAGGCTAACTGCCAAGCGGAATAGGTCGGTCGATTTGACGATGCGTTTGGTCGTTTCGAAATCGCAATCGGCCTCAAAGGTAATCATCGCTCCGAAGCTGCCATCGAGCAGTTTTTGAGCACGGGCATGGTCGGGGTGCGAAGCCAGGCCGGGATACAGTACGGATTTTACGCCGCCGTGGGACTCTAGGAACTGCGCAATTTTCAGAGCCGAGCGGCTTTGCTCGCGGACGCGCAAGTCGAGTGTCTTTAGGCCGCGAGCTAACAAAAAGCACTCGAACGGCGAGAGTACGGCGCCGGTGGCATTTTGCAGAAAGTACAGTCGGTCGAGCAGTTCAAGCGACTTAACCGCCAGCACGCCGGCCAGGCAGTCGCTATGTCCCGCCAAATATTTGGTTGCCGAGTGCATCACGATGTCGGCCCCCAGCTCCAGTGGCCGCATAAGCGCTGGGGTGGCAAACGTATTGTCTACGCCTACCAAGAGACCTGCCGCATGGGCGGCAGTAGCCAGGGCGGGAAGATCAGGAATGCTCAAGCGCGGATTGCCGATGCCTTCCAGCCATAGCATTTTTGTGTTTGGGCGGATGGCCTTGCTAAGCGCCTCGGGCTGTTGCAAGTCGACGAGCGAAACTTCAACTCCAGCGGTGGCACAGACGCGGTGGAACAAGCGATAGCTGCCGCCATAGATATCCATACCGGCGATGAGGTGGTCGCCGGCGCTCAGCAGCATGGCCGCGCAGTGCGTAGCGGCCATTCCCGAGGCAAAGGCCAGTGCCCCGCAGCCCCCCTCGAGCGAAGCCAGCGTTTCCTGCACGGCCGAGCGCGTCGGGTTTCCGCTGCGCGAGTAATCGAACTTGCCCCACTCGCCCGCTCCCGGCTGCACAAAGGTGCTCGACAAATGGATGGGTGGAATCACCGCGCCGGTTTGCGGGTCGGGGGCGTTGCCCACATGGATAGCCCGCGTGCGGAACTTTTTGGAGTTGATGCTCACGTTTCCAGTGCCTGTTGCAAGTCGTCGATTAGATCTTGTGTGTCTTCGATGCCGCACGACATGCGAATCATGTTATCGGGAATACCGAACTTCTGCCGATCCTCGGGCGTTTGGCTGAAGTAGCTCATCACCAAGGGTTGTTCGATCAGCGATTCGACGCCACCCAGGCTAGGCCCGATGCGCGGGATTTTGACTCGATCGACAATGTCGGCCGTCTGTCTCCAATCGGCGTCTTTCACCAAGAAGGTAACTAAGCCTCCGAAGCCCCGCATGGTCTTTTTGGCGATCTCATGCGTGGGATGGCTGGGCAGGCCCGGATAGTAAACTCGTTCCACCCGGGGATGCTCGTGCAGGAATTCGGCAATGGCTTGGCCGTTCTGATTGTGCCTTTGCAAGCGTAGTTCAAACGTTTTCAAGCCGCGTTGCAACAGGTATAAATTGTGCGCGCTATTAACCGCACCCATAATCCCGCGCAAGTTGCGTACGGGATCGAGCTGTTGCTTGGAGCCTACGATACAGCCAGCCAACAAATCGTTGTGCCCGCCCAGGTACTTAGTGGCCGAGTGAAGCACGTAGTCCACGCCGTAGTTCAGCGGGCGCAGGTTGCCGGGAGTGGCCAAGGTGGCATCGATCAGCGTTTCCACCTGATGTCGCTTGGCCAACGCTACGAACTGCTCCAAATCGATGCACGTTAGATGCGGGTTGGTGGGCGATTCACTAACTAGCATCTTAGTGCGCGTCGTGATGGCGGCTGACATGGCTGCAAAGTCGCCGGTGGGAACCTGGTGCGTCACCACGCCGAAGCGCGCCAAGTGCTTGTAGCAAAACTCGCGGCTGCGATGGTAGCACTGGTCGAAAAATACGATCTCGTCTCCCGCGTTGAGCTTAGCCATCAACAATCCAACGATGGCCGCCATGCCGCTGGAAAAGACGATTGCGTCTTCGCCCCCCTCCAACGCCGCTAGTTTCCCCTCCACGACTTTCTCGTTGGGGCTGCCGTAGCGGCCATACTCTTCGCGCGGCTGCTTGTGCTCGATGAAGTCGATGATCGACTGCGTATCGTCGAAGATGTAGGTCGAAGCGCAGACGATCGAGTCGGTGACCGCGTCGGACGGCTTGCGTCGCGATTCGCCGCCGTGCACACTCAGCGTCGACGTTCCCAATTTATGTGCTGGCCGCGATGGGTGTGGATCGTCTGGGGACTGTGCACTGGAGGTGCAGTCAGGTTTTAATGTCGCAGGGGTGCGCATGGGCAAGGCCGCTCCGATTGTAGTTAGGGTTGTCCTCTTTGGCGGGCGGTTCGCTAAGCGTCGACCGACCCACACATAACTGTCGCAACCGGCAAGCATGGGCGGCTGGTTAGGCCCGCTGAGCGCACGAAAAAAGCCGCAATTCCGATTGATTAGCGTCACGGACTGCGGCTGCTGTATTGTTTGTGGAAACGGTCCAGTCCTGGGTGGCTGGGTGACCGAATCTTAATTTGGCTCTTTAGCAATTTTGGTTGCAAGCGGCCGCAAATCCCCGAATGACTCTCCGAGTGTACCCGCTGGCAATCGCTCAGTCAAGCAACGCGGCGCATGCCTTAACAGCCCGCACAGGTCGGCCTAGCGCGCGCGTTGCCAGGGCCATCCGCTTACGGTCGCGGCTGAGCCGGGTCGGCGGCCAGGTTCGATGCGGCCTGCAGCGGTATGCTAATGATCAAGCCGGCGAAATGTTTTTTGTTGGGGTTTCGCGCTCGACCTTGATGGCAACCCACACAACCGCCGCCCAAAGGTATGGCCACGGCGCGGCGATAATACCCGTCTTCTAGCGATTCGAGCTGCGGCGTTCCGGCGGTGATCTCTTTGGCAGCCCGCTTCTCAAACTCACTCTCCGGTTTGTGGTCGTTGCTCATCGGGGGGAGGCTGGCCGAGATCCATCGCGCTTGCACGTTGGACTGCCGCTCCAATTGGTCGAAAATATCGTGCATCGCCCGCGCCGGCAGCAGCGATCGATCGCGATGAAAGTAGCGCTGATGCAGCATGTCTAACGTCGCCACATACACATCCTGCAGCACCGTGGCTCGGTCGCGGGCCACTGCGACCGCTAGCGGCTGGTCATCGCTCGTTGCGCCCGTTGCGGCTGCGGGCTGCTCGCCCACTGCGGCCGTACCACCTATCTCATCGTCGCTGCTCGCAGATAGCCCCACCACGCAGGCCGCGAGGCAGACCACGCCGATCCAAATTCGCACTCGCTTGCCGATCATCGCGCGCCTCGCTGCTGGGTTGCCTAAATCGCATTGGACTGTGCCAGACTCTCCCGACACAAAATCAAGTCACAGAAATCTTTACTTCTCCAAATGGACGCGCACGCCCAGCTCCTTAAGCTGGTCGATCTGCGCGGGGCTCTCCTCGCCCAGCGGATTGCCAGCCAGATGTACATTCCAGAAGGGAGCAAAACGCTGCTCAGTATCCCCCTTGGCCATGTCTACCAAGACTTTTACATCAACAATTTTGTTATCCGTCAAAATCAGTCGTTTCAGCTCGGTGAGTGGTTTCAGGAAATCTAGGTCCACGATGTTGCAATTGGTTAGGTCAAGCGTATCGACTCGAGCGCAGCGCGAGATGGGTTCAAAATTCTTGATGGGATTGCCGGCCAAGTAGAGGGACCAGACTTTCGGCAGTTCAGCCACGACGGCGATGTCCTCGATTTTGTTGTCCGACAAGTACAACGACATCATGTTCTTCATCTTAGCCAGTGCGGCT
>JBEBXX010000290.1:0-4409 GCA_040391435.1 Aureliella helgolandensis
TGCTCCATGACCCACTAGCGGCCAGCGACATTACCAGCAGCGTTGACAGCAGCGGCGTTGACAGCAGCGGCGCGGTGCGGGTGTTGCACTATCCACCCCGGGCAAAGCGCGTCGTGCAGTTGTTCATGGCAGGCGCGGCCAGCCATATCGACTTGTGGGATCACAAACCGCTACTGGACAAATTGCACGGACAGCCGTCGGACTTTGGTGAGAAGGTGGAGACCTTCCAGGATGGCCTCGGTCCGTGGATGAAATCACCCTTCCGCTTCGCTCCCTATGGAAAATCCGGCAAGCTGCTCAGCGAAGTTGTGGCGCCGCTAGGGGAGTGTGTTGACGACATCGCCTTCGTGCACAACATGGTGGGTAAAACCGGCGTGCATTCGCAGGCCACCTATCTGCAAGCCACCGGATTCCAGCTACCCGGATTCCCCGGCATGGGCGCATGGGTCAGCTATGCCCTAGGCGCGATCAATGAGAACCTGCCCACCTTTGTCGTGCTGCCCGATCATCGCGGCTTCGCCAGCAACGGGCCCAAGAACTGGGGTTCCGCTTTCCTACCCGCCAGCTCGCAAGGGACTGCGATTTTTCCACAGCGAGCGAATCCGATTGAAGACCTGTCGCCGCAATCGGATTTCGTCTCCCCTGAGGCCGATCGAGCGGGACTGCAACTGCTCAATCGCCTCAATCGCAATTACGCACAGCAGCGCCACGGCGACTCGAGGCTCGAAGCGCGGATTCGCTCGTATGAACTGGCGGCTGCCATGCAGTTGAGCGCGCCCGAAGCGCTCGATCTATCACAGGAATCGCAGGCCACGCTGAACATGTACGGGCTCGACAGAATAGGGCACGTCTATCCCGACGAGATCAATCCGGCCGAAGAAGCTGAGTACTTCGGGCGCAAATGTCTGATTGCCCGGCGACTGCTTGAGCGCGGCGTGCGCTTCGTGCAGATTTGGTCGGGCAACGACAATGGTTTTCCACGACGCAACTGGGATTCGCATGAGAACTTGCAGCGCGAACACGGTCCGCTGGCCCACGGCATGGCCGTCGGCACCGCCGCGCTGCTGAAGGACCTCAAGCAACGCGGCATGTTGGAAGACACCATCGTCCTGTGGACGACCGAATTTGGCCGCATGCCCAGCTCCCAAGGCGGCACAGGTCGCGATCACAACCCGTTCGTATTCACCAATTGGTTGAGTGGCGGTGGAATTCGCGGCGGTGTGAGCTATGGTGCATCCGACGACTGGGGTTTCAAACCGCTCGAACGCAACCATGCGACTCAGGTATACGACATTCATGCTACCGTGCTGCGTCTGTTGGGAATCGACCATACGCGATTGACCGTCCGCAACGATGGTATTGATCGCCGACTTACCGATGTACACGGTCACGTGATCCCACAGATTATATGATCGCTATCTCGCTCCCCGCATCTGAGCCTGTACGGCACCTGTGTCCCAATCTTTGAAAGCAAGTTTTCGCTATGCAGTACCCGATCGAGCTCCGCTTCAAATTAATGACTTTTGCGCAACGCATCACGGCTACCGACGCTTCCGGGCAACCCTTGCTGTTTATCAAGCAAAAGATGTTCAAGCTCAAGGAAAAAGTTCACATCTATAGCGATGCCGGTCTGACCCGCGAGATTTTTCAAATCTCCGCAGATCGCGTGATCGACTTCTCAGCCAGCTATCACTTCACCGACCCCCAAGGTACTGACTGGGGCGCGGTGCGGCGCAGGGGCATGCGCTCCTTCTGGTCGGCTCACTACGAAGTCATGCAAGATGGCCTAGTCGACATGACGATCAGCGAAGAGAGCCCGCTCAAAAAGTTGTTGGAGAGCCTGCTAGAAGGCATTCCCGTAATTGGTTTCATCGCAGTCATGCTACTGAATCCCAGCTATATCGTCTGCAGGCCCGACGGTACGCGAGTGCTGCGCTTGACCAAGAAACCGGCTGTCTTTGAAGGCAAGTTTATCCTAGAAAAACTCAGCGAAATGCCCGAAGATGATGAACTGCGTTCCCTGCTGGCCTTGGTAATGCTGGTGCTGCTCGAACGAAAGCGAGGCTAGACGCGCTGGCAACGCAGCTACGCAGCAGCGCAGCCACGCAGCCACGCAGCCAGTTGCCGACTGAGATTAGAACATGACCAAACACCATCGTCATCCACATCACTGCCGCGCGATTATCGAAGCCGACTGGCCGGATATCTTACGCATTCAAAGCGAAGTCTATTACGACTTCAAGCCGGAATCTGAAGACGTCATGCGGTCCAAGGCCAGCCGCGGCAGCGCGACCTGCTGCGTCGCGCTCGACAACAACTCCAGCGTCGTCGCCTACTGCCTAGCCTACCCCTATGCGGCAGACCGCATCGCTTCGCTGGGCATTATGGATGAATCGTCGGTGGCCGGTACAGATAACCTCTTCCTGCACGACTTGGCCGTGCAACCGGCATCAGCCGGACGCGGCGTGGCGCACGCTTTATTCGAACACGTCATCGAGGCCGCTGGACAAGCTGGATACCGCACGATGTCTTTGGTGGCTGTGCAACAAGCCGCCAGCTTCTGGACAAAATTGGGTTTTGCACCCTCCACGCAGGCCACAGTGAATGACTCCTACGGTGGCGCCGCAACGTTTATGTTTCGCGAGCTCTAAACCACTTGCTAGGCTCAGGCTGCTACGAGGCAAGCGCCCAGTCGGCAAGCGGCCGATGGAATCCGACTGCGTTTTCCCGGCCGACGCTCAGTAGTTCCAGCGTTCAACTCTAGTCGCTACCGTTGCTCGATTGCCCTTTTGTCTTGAGTGCGTCGCTTACCCACACCGTTGCCAGTAACTAAAGCGTCTGTCATAATCGTGCATATTGAGTGAGCATACTGACGTTTGCAAGTAGATGGAGCGCTTCCCAAGCGAAAGTCTTGGACAGTTTGAGTACTCGCGCCGGCGTTGAGCTGTGAGCTGCCCGCCGCGCGCACCGCACCTACGGACTCAGCTCGACGTCAGACAATGCCCGCCATTCATTAGCTGGAATTTGCTCAAACTCCCCGCGACGGAGGTCGATTTTGAGAGCGAGATTTCCAAGGGAAAGCAAGTCGCTAAGTTTGTCCAACCCACACGATATTAGCAGCGTCTCACCCGTTGACCAACTGTTGCTCAAGGAGCGAGCACTCGCGTCCACAGCCGAAGGCATCACCATTGCCGATGCCTTGGCACCAGATCGCCCGTTGATCTACGTCAACGAAGGTTTCGCGCGGCTAACAGGGTTTAGCGTGGAAGAGACGATAGGGTCCAATTGCCGATTTCTTCAAGGTCCCGATACCGATCCGGCCGCCGTAAAAGAGATCCGAGATGCGATCGCTCAAGAGCGATACTGTGACGTCGAACTGCTGAACTATCGCAAGGATGGTACGACGTTCTGGAATCGCCTGTCGATCACACCGGTCCGCAACGCTGCCGGGCAAACCACACATTTTGTCGGGGTGCAGTCGGATGTAACCCGCAGTCGGATCGCCGAGCAAAATTTGCTGGCTGCCAACGAGACGCTGCGCAGCGCAAATGCCAAGATGCAGCGCGACCTGCGAGCCGCGGCTCGAATCCAGCACGCGATGTTGCCCAAGCCCGCCCAGTATTTAACAGGTGCCGACATTAGTTGGGCCTACTTACCCTGCGACGAGCTCGCGGGTGACATCCTCGATATTTTCCCGATCGACGCTAGTCGAGTCGCCTTCTATGTGCTCGATGTGAGCGGCCACGGTGTACAGGCTGCGCTGCTTTCAACCACGCTCAGTCGATGTTTATCCAGCGCCGCGCTGTAACTGAAGTGCGACCCAGTGAAATTGCTATAACAACTAAACGACAACTTCCAGATCGATGGAGAATCGCAGCAGTTTTTCACTTGCTGCTACGGGCTGTTGGACCTCCAGGCGCGAACGCTGAGCTTTTCCTCAGCCGGACATCCCTCACCGAGTCTTTTGCGTGGCGAGACCACGAGCGAATTCGTGTCACCTGGATTTCCGGTGGGAGTCGTCGCCCGGCCCGAATATGAACTGCAAGTCATTCAACTGAGTGACGCCGATCGGGTCTACATCTACAGCGATGGAGTGATTGAGCAGTTGGGAGCGAGCGGCCAGCAATACGGCATACCTCGTCTGATGCAACAGCTCCGTGAACACCGCAGTGCATCCTTGCAATCCAGCATTGATCAGAGCCTCGCCGCAGTCCTTCAAACAACTGCAGACGGCAAGTCCGACGATGACATTTCGATGTTAGGCATCCAAATCCAGCGAGGCTGAACTTCCGGTTCTGTTTTTAGGACCGACCTCTTAATTCTGTGCTTCTTAGCCCGGAGGTAGTCGCTCGGCACGCTCCAGTATCTCGGCGAACGGGGCGGCGCGAAGTAACGGAAACGTCGCGAGC
>JBEBXX010000291.1:0-4404 GCA_040391435.1 Aureliella helgolandensis
TGGCGCGCTGAACAGCAGCCACACAGCATTTGTAGGGAGACCGGAAACTAGCCACGGCATCGCCAAGCCTCGTACAAAGCTGGCCTCGATTCACGACGATGACCGTTGTCAGCCAGAGTAAAGGAGCCGCAATCAGCAACCACATCCACCGACCGGGGCTCGACCGCAGCGGTGGCGATATGGAACTCAACACATCGCCGCCGCTGTGGTTGGTGAAATCGGGTGAGACGCTGGACGAGGCACTAAGCGGGCGGGCTGCGGTATTGTGCGTCGGACCAACGATCGAATCCAGGGCCAGCGTTTCCGCGGGGCGAACCGTGATCGGAATCGCTTGGCTGCTCACGGTGTGAAACGATTCGGTAGCGGGATCAAAAAAGCTAAATCGAATCGCTGGCACCTCGGCCACGCCAGCTTGACGCGGACGAATCGTGGTGGAGAACAACTTGGCGTCACCTTGCACAAAGCCGGCCAACGACTCGTCGGCCACTTTGAAGTTGCTCGTCAATTCGGGCATCTCGGCCAGTGGCGGAGCCTGCACAAGGTCCATGGCACCAGAGCCCGTGATACCGATATTCAGCGTGATGGGGTCTCCCGCCTCGACATCCGTAGGAGTGGCCTGGGTCACGATTTGGTAGCGTCCGACTGCGCCACGGTAGTCGCTAGGTCGGCCTTCGCTGGGAACAGGTAGAACTTCGGTCGCCTCCACGCTGGCCTGGCCGACGACCGGTCGCGCGGCGGTCACAGCGAGACGCCTGCCAAAGGCCGAACCGAAAAAGTCATCTCTCATCATCTGCGATAAGGGAGAGTTAGCGAAGATGTCGTCGTCGAATAAATCGCCCATCGATCCGCGCGACTCACCGAGTTGCGTCGGGTAGTTAAAGACAATTTGTACATCGCTGGCATCGATCTTCCCGGCGCGCTTGGGGTAGATAGTCGCTTCGATTTCATACAAGTAATACACGCGTTCCTGGCCGGTTGAATCCTCCCGCAAAACTTCGCGGCCGCCGGGGCGTTGACGTCGTTGAGCCAGCTCCTTGAGTTTGGCCTCAAAACCGCCCCATGAAGTGGAATCGGCCAGCAGCCCCCACATATCCCCCTCACTGAGCGTTTGGCCTGTTTTGGGATCGCGGAATGGCTTGAGCCAGATCCTTAAGGTCAAATCGATTGGCTGGCCGACATAGACCTTCCGGTGGCTGCCTTCGATGGCCACAAACAACAAATCACCGGTCTCGCTGCGGCTCGCCACGAAACGCTGGGGTTCCGTCCGAACCGTCTCCCCGTCGACTTGAAGTGTCATCGCCGGAATCGTGAACGAACCCTCGCGGCGCGGCGTAACGAGGTACTGCAGCGTGAGGCTGCTGCTTTGGCGGCGTCGACCGTTGATAATTGTTATCTGAGTACTCTGAGAGGGCGCGCCGGCAGTGCGGACTTCACATCCATCGATGGCCGGCACCGCCGGAGCTTCGTAATCCGACGCGTTGGAAATGGAAATCTGTAGTGTAATTGGCACTCCCACGTACGCTTCCCGAGTGGAGATACGCGTGTCCACCGAGGCAGCCAGTGCGTGGCTGCATAGGATCGCGATGGAGGCGATGCAGGCGATGCATGCGAAATGTGGTTTCATAAGTGATCCTCCTACCCATGGAAAACCTGGCAGCTACCCAAGGACAAACGGCAAGGCTGTCGATTACCAGTCCTTATCCGTGGAAATGTGCTGGTTGCGTTCGATGTGCTCATGCCTCAAGCGTCGTAACATGTCGCGATCGCGGACGGCTTGCAGCATCTTGAGCGCCTCCTCTTTCGTCATGGGAGCCGCCTGAGCAGCGCTTCCGCCCATCGCGCCAAATCTATTTGACTGCGGATTGTCCGGCGGCCCGCTGGCCGGGGTCAGCTCGCCTTCCGGTACGGGCTGTGGCGGCGGCTGCGGTTGAGCAGCAGCGCTCGGTGAGCCATCCTGCTCCACGGCATCGCTGGCCTTCGGCGACTGTGGCTGAGAGGAAGCGGATAACGCTGGCGCTTCCTGCGGCTGGTCTTGGTTTAAAGGGCTTGGCTGTGACTCCGACTGCTGCTCGGGTTTCGACTGCTGCTCGGGTTTCGACTGCTGCTCGGGTTTCGAATGCTGCGCGGGCTCCGACTGCTGCTGTGACTCCGTCTGCTGCTCGGGTTTCGTCTGCTGCTCGGGCGCCGACTCTGGCTCCGATTGCTGCGCGGGCGCCGACTCTGGCTCCGATTGCTGCTCTGGCGCCGACTCTGGCTCCGATTGCTGCTCTGGCTCCGATTGCTGATCCGGCTCCGATTGCTGATTCGGCTCTGATTGCTGATCCGCAGCCGACTCTGGCTGCTGTTGATCTTGCTGAGACTGCTGTCGTTCTTGCTGCTGCAACTGCTTAATCCACACGTTAGCCAGTTCGATGTTTGCGCGAGCGTCGGTCAAATGGGGATCGTTGGCCAGCGCGCCTCGATAGTGAGCGATCGCTTGCTGCAGTGCCTGCACAGCCGCCGCGCGATCCTGCTCAACTACTTCGGTGGCGTCGCGATAAAAGCAATTGCCCAGGTTGTATCGGGCGGCAGCGGCCAGCGACGCGTTGGTGGAAGTCGACGCCTGTTCAAAGGCGGATCTCGCCGAATCAATATCGCCAGCACGATACTGAGCCACAGCCCGGTTGTAGATCAATTGCGACTGCTCGCCCGCCAGAGGATTCACCTCGCTGTAACTGGCGAGCGCCTGTTGATAGTTACCGGCTCGCACTAAATCGTTGGCTGCATTGATACGACTCGCTGCGTCTATATCGCGGCCCGCATCAGCCGCGGCTGAAGTACCGCTGAGCATCGACAGCAGCCGGAGTGCGACGAGTAGAACAAAGATCATCTGAGTGGAGTTCATAATTATTTGGCGTTATTTGGAACGGATGCACTAAGCGACTCTGCGCGGTTGCCGTTGCGCATCGACGCCTTCGGCCTGCAGTTTTTTGCGTTTTTGTCTTCGACTTGACGTGCTGATAAATACCTCGCACAACAGCAGAATTAAAGCTGGTATGGCGAACCATTGAAAGCGTGGAACATACGCATTGATGGTCGCTATTTCGAATTCGTTCTGTGGAACGTTGGCCACGTAGCGGTGATAAACATCCGCCATGTTGACACGGCGAGTGCCTGCGGGAATGTAGGCAGCGTTGGTCTCTTCGGCAATCTGCTGGAGCAGTGTTCCGTTCATCTTCGACCACACCTGCTGGCCTTCGTATTGTACATACCCGCTGCCCCGATCCTCCGATTTTGGCACGCGAGCACCCTGCTGTATGTCGCCTAGTCCTATGGTGAAAACTCGAATGCCATGTTCGGCATACAGTTCGCGGGCCACCTCCAGTGGTCGACTCTCCTGATCCTCGCCGTCGGTGAGCACGACAACCGTCTTATGATCATTGGTCTTGCTCAAAAACCCATTGGCTGCCGCTTGCAGCGCATCGCCCAGTCGCGAGCCTCCGATGCGCACCGTGTGCGGCCCCACGGCGTCGAGCGTTTGCTTGAAGTCTTCATAGTGGCTAGTCAGCGGCACAGACTGCCGCGCTTCCCCGGCGAACGAAATAAGTCCAACCCGATCCCCGACCATCTCGTCGACCATATCTTTGATTTGCTGTTTGGCTCTGCTGAGTCGATTGGGCGACGCGTCTTCGGCCAGCATAGACCGGGATACGTCCAGCACGAACATGACTTCGATACCCTTTTGAGGGACCTCTCGCGATTGTTTACCCCAGCGAACGTCGGTTAGCGCTAGCGCAAAGAGAGTCAGGCTAATTAGCACCAAGGCTGCTGAGGCCCAATATCGCCTGCCCGCAGCGGCGCTAGTAGCGCCCGATGGCCGGCGGGCGACCGTGAACAGCCTCGCGGCGCGGCGTCGATCCACCGCGGACCAGAGGCTCACGCCCAGAGCTAGCGCGACGATCGCGAGCAGGTAAATCGCGGATGGGTTGCCAATTTGCAAGTCATTCATATGGGTCTTAAGCCAGTTCTCGCAACCAAGTTTGCTCCAGCAGCCAGCGGGCGGCTAGTAGGCCAAACGCGATCAGGAGCAGGGGTGGAAAGTCGATGGCTCCGGCGTAAGCCTGCACAGCCAGTTCTCGGTAGTCGACATAGTGCTTGGCTTCGACGCTCGTTTTTTCCATCTGGTCGATCGCCGCATAGATTTGTTCAAGGGAATCCGTGTCGGTGGCTCGGAAGTATTTACCGCCGGTCGCCTCGGCGACTTTCGTCAGCGTGGCTTCGTCGATATTGACTGCCATGTACTGCAGAGTTTCGCGTCCGAAAACATCGATCACCGGCACGGGTGCCTGCCCTTTGGTGCCGACGCCAATCGTATACACTTTGATGCCCAACGTCTCGGCAAGCTCGGCAGCCTGGATCGGCTCA
>JBEBXX010000292.1:0-4399 GCA_040391435.1 Aureliella helgolandensis
AATTCGACCGCAGTTAAGTCGGGATAGGTGGATAGAACTGCATCGTAGACAATGCCAGCGTCGGCGGCTCCGACCAGCAGATCGTTAGCCACATCCGTCACAGTCGTGCGGTAGCCCTCGGTGGCTGCGTGCAGTTTTTCCCATAGCCCCATCTCGCCAAGCAGCTCGCGCGTTAGCTTGCCGACGGCCGCGGAATCAGGGGTGGCCTGGACGAAACGCACATCTTCGCGCAGCAAGTCCTCGAAACTTGTGATGTGCTTGGGGTTGCCTTTGGGAACTACGACCACTGCGTGCATGGTAGCGATGGGGAGCACTTCGGCGATCAGATTTTTATCCTGAGCGACCTCTATAAAGCTATTGTCGGCTGGTAGAAAAAGATCTCCGTTGCGACTGACCTCCAACGACGACAGCAGCGTCTGCGAAGGTCCGTACTGAACTTGCACTCGCCGACCGGTTTCCTCTTCATAGGCCCTGCGAATATCCTCTATCACTGCTCGATTGCTGGCCGCGCAGTAGATCATCAGCGTTGTCTGGTTGCCGCTAGCGGGCGGCTGGTCTTTGCGGCCCATCACTAGGAAAAGTGCCACCAGCAAAGTTAGGGAGCCTATCACGAGGACCAGCATTTTTGACATCGAAGAAACCTGTTCCAGAAAACCATGGACTGCGTCACCCTCTGCGTGGGGCTTACTCTATGATAACCGATGTTCGGCCAGCCTTCTTGCCGCTCGGCCACGCGCGACGTCCATGGTTGAATAGCTTACGGTCCAGCGCTGTCCAGTTGGGGGTGCGTGCCTTAGAATGGAGCCACTGCATGCGTGCCGTAGTGAGCAGCGACCCCGTGCGGAATTCACAAATTAACTGGCATTTTCACTGATCAACACAACGGGTCGGCTCTTGCGTATGAAATCCACATGGTACCAAGCCGGTGTCGATTGGTTGAGCAGGTTGCTGCGAACACTGGTGCGGGGCTGGAGCCTCGAGAGCAAGAGTCTGTTGTTCTTGGGCTTTGCGCTGGTCATCCCCATCGGATTGGCGTTCTGGTTTGTGCTACACGTCGTGGCCGAGCCATTGGTGAAGCAGACGACGCGCCAGGCGGCCAGCGATTATGCCCAGTCGGTGATCGCGTGGCGGCATGTCGACCGCCGCACGGCCGGCGAAGTCGAACCTATCTTCCCGGATCGCAATTCCTATTTCTTGCCCGATCAGTTAGCCATCCTGCGCCGAGATCTAATTGACAACCCCGACTATCGTTACGAATTTTTAATGTTGGATCGAGAGGTCGAATATGTTGACCTGGAATATGCCGAGCTGCCGGCGACGCCGCAGGAAACCAAACTTCTGCAGGACTTGGAACTCAACTTTCGTCAGCGTTTAGAGAAGATTGCCGAGTTGCGGCGGCAGCTTGCGGTGTCCACTCCGGTGGCCGCGCCAGCAGAAGTTGCGGCGACAACGCCGGCGGATACGGCCACTGTTCCGCCGCTATCGCCACTCCCCTCCACGCTCCCGCTGGCCGACAATCCAGTGCTGACGCGTCAAATCCTTAACGATCAACTGTTGGAGATGGAGCGATTATTTCGCGAAGCGGGGCCCGTGCAGGCCAGCGATATTAGCAACAGCCGTTTTGCGGGTGAAACTCCACCAGAAGGCTGGTACGTCTACTACCACGTGGTTAATTTCACGGATAACTGTCTCGTTTGCCATCGCCGGTTTGAGCGTTTTGGCGCACAGCAGGTCCCCTTTTGGGTCGTCAAAGTTCTGGTCCCATTCCGGCTTACTCAAGTAGCTACTCCGGCCACCTTGGCTTGGCTAATTACCGTGGCCATGTTAACCGTAGCAGCCACACTGCTCGTGGTGCACTGGGTACTGCGGCGACTGGTGCTCAATCCGCTGCAACATTTGAAGTCGGTCAGCGACGAAATCAGCCGCGGGAATTCGAACTTGCGCGTCAACATCGACACTGGAGACGAATTCAACGAATTAGCTGACGCGTTCAATCGTATGTTGCGACACATGACCGAAGGCCAAGACAAACTGCAGAAGTTGAATTCCGAGCTCGACGTGCGCGTGGATCAACTTGCCCAGGCCAACTTGCACCTGTTCGAAGCCAATCGCCTCAAGAGCGACTTCCTGGCAAATATGAGCCACGAACTGCGCACGCCGCTGAACAGCATTATCGGCTTCAGCGACGTGCTGCATGACATCTCGTCGTTGACTGATAAGCAGCGACGATATGCCGCCAACATTCAGAAAAGTGGCACATCGCTGCTGGCCATGATCAACGACATTCTGGATTTGGCCAAGGTCGAAGCTGGAAAGATGCGCGTAACTCCCACATCGTTCAATCTGTCGCAACTCGTCAGTGCGCAGTGCGATATGCTGCGTAGTCTAGTGGACGAGAAGAACATGGACTTGCAGATCGAAGCCGACGGTGAATTGGACGAGGTCTTCCAAGACCAACCGAAAATCCAACAGATATTAACGAACCTGTTGTCCAACGCCATCAAATTCACGCCCGACGGCGGCTTGGTGACGGTCTCCTTGGGCCGGCTGTCTGAGAAGTATTTTCATATCACGGTCAAAGATACCGGCGTGGGGATTCCCGAAAGCGACTTCGAGATCATCTTTGAGAAATTTCGTCAGAGCAATGCAGTTTTAGAAAACGACGGTTTGACGCGGCAGCACTCCGGTACCGGACTGGGGCTATCCATCGTCAAAGAGCTGTGCAAGCTATTGGGCGGCGAGGTGCGGTTGTCCAGTCAACTTGGAACCGGCAGCACGTTTCAAATCGTACTGCCCATACAATATGAACCCTCATTCAGCAGCGATCTGGCGCGGGCTACTACAGCGTAGGCGGTCTACTATGAGTGTTATCAATTCGGCGGCTCAGGTGCTGGGCATGGATGTGGGGGGAGCTCATATCAAGCTTGCGGATGCGTCAGGCCGGAGCACCGCTTGTCCGTTTGCGATGTGGCTCGAAGCCGATCGATTGGCCGATCGCGTGCGCGAGTTGTCGCGGCTGTTCTGTCGCGAGCATAATCAGAGCTACACGCATCTAGCGGTAACGATGACTGGCGAGATGGCCGACTGCTTTGCGACGCGGCGCATAGGAGTTGAATTTATTCTCCGCAAACTGACCGAGGCATTGCCCGACTTGGAGCTGCAGGTGTACGGCGTGGACGGGACTTGGCTGGCCGCCTGTGAAGCCTGCCGTCATCCCTGGGACGTCGCCGCCAGCAACTGGCACGCGCTGGGTAGCTGGATCGCGGGCTGTGTTGCGTTGGACGATGATAACCTGTGTTTAGTGCTAGACATTGGCTCGACGACCGTGGACGTGATCCCTATTTCGCGAGGCCGCGTGGCTACAGCGGCGCGGACGGACAGCGACAGACTGCGGCTGCAGCAATTGGTTTATACTGGCGTGGGGCGAACGTCGGCGGCGGCGATCCTGTCGGCCGCTACGATCGATGGGCAGCACTGGCCGTTGGTCGCCGAGCGGTTTGCGACCAGCGACGATGCGTATATTGCGCTGGGCTTAGTTGCTGCTGAGGACGTTTCTACTGTCGAGTTGGCTGAGGGATGCTCGCATGCTCCAGCCGCCGAGAACCCGCCGGTGCAGCCAGCGTGGGATACGGCCGACGGACGCCCGAGAACAGTCGCTCATGCGCGCGCTCGGCTGGCGCGGATGTTAGCAGAGGACTGCGAGAGACTGACAGGAGATGAGATAGAAATGTTGGCGCGACAATTGATCGACAAGCAGGCGAGTCAAGTTGCTGGCGCGATCGCCGCCAATTTGCCGGTGGCATCCAGCGATAATCGCCAACCGTTAATCGTGCTCAGCGGGCATGGAGCCGCATTGGCCCGAGCTGCGCTGCAGCAACTGCCGCAGGTGGTCGACTGTATCGATCTCGCTGAACGAATCTCACCCGCGGCCGCCCGCTGCGCTCCGGCCGTGGCGGTCGCTTGGTTGCTGCAATCGCGGTTGGCTTCAGGCTCTCAAGCGTAGTTGCCATGCTTGCCTCTCTGCGCCAGGGATTCACGGCCGAGTCTCTGACCGTCAGAAAGCGACGCATTTGGATTGCAATTCCGCGTGCCAGACCGCAATTTATCGGCAACTTCAATTTTGGCTACGTGACGCACTGGCTGGTTTGGTGCGCCTTCATATGCTACACACGCTCCGAAGCTCTCTCGGTCGCGGACTAGTAGTTAGAAAACATTTCGGGAATCAAGGAAAGATTTGTAGCGTGCATCTCGACTATCTTTTATCGGAGAGGAACCGCTGGGGAATTTGATAGATGAAGATGAAGCTGAAGTGGTCGGAATTCGTCGAAGAACATGCGCCGCCAGTTTATCGGACGGCTTGGCGAATTTTGGGACAAATTCAAGATTCCGAGGACGTAGT
>JBEBXX010000293.1:0-4399 GCA_040391435.1 Aureliella helgolandensis
AAGCTGATGAGCTGGATCGACTCAAAGGAAGCGTAGCCTGTGGGCAAAGCCCGCCAAGCCAATCGGAAAAAGGTCTCCACGTCCGAAGCGCGTAGAGACGGCGTTGGGAAATCCAACGCTCTGCGGGCGGATGACGCGGCGCGTCGATCTGCGCAACCAGCAGGCTTAATTCAGTTGCGCGGTGTTCGCGTTCACAATTTAAAAAATGTGGACGTGGACATTCCACGCGGTGAGCTGGTTGCTATTTGCGGCGTCAGCGGATCGGGCAAGACATCGCTGGCTATCGATACGCTGTATGCCGAGGGGCAGCGGCGCTACATCGAAAGCTTCTCTGCCTACACGCGGCAATTTCTTCAGCGGCTAGATAAACCCGACTACGATCGCATCGACGGTCTACCACCGGCTTTGGCTGTCACCCGCAGCGGTGCAGCGCGAGGAAATCGCAGTACCGTCGGAACTGCCAGTGAGTCGCTGGATTATCTGCGATTGCTGTTCGCTAAAATCTCACAGCCGATCTGCTATCAGTGTGGACAGCCCGTCATTCGCACCACACCCCAGTCCGCGGCTCAGCTAATCGAGCAGCTTCCCAGCGGCGCTAAGCTGATGATTGGCTTTGAAGCGAGCTGGGAGGATGTCAGCGATCGAGCTATGGTGCTGGCCGAATTGCAAGCGGCTGGTTTTGTGCGACTGCTAGCCAGCGGGCAACTCATCAACCTGGGACAGGATGCGCGGGAAGCATTGGCCGAACTGCTGCCGACAGCCGGCACTGTGTGGAGCATTGTCGATCGTCTCAAGGGAGGCGACGCGGCCGAGCGCAGCACGGAGAGTTTGGAGGTTGCCTTTGCACACGGGCTGGGCGAAATCGCTCTATTCCAGGAGCAGGGTGGAGTCTGGCAGCCCACGCGTCTGTCGAATCGTCTGCGCTGCACAGCCTGTGGCATCGATTACCCAGATCCCGAGCCGCGACTGTTCAATTTTAATAGTCCTCTGGGGGCTTGTCCGACATGCGAAGGTTTCGGAGACACGATCGATATGGATATCGATTTAATTGTCCCGGACAAGCGCAAGACTTTGCGCGAAGGGGCGCTGGCTCCGTGGACAACCCCGGCGCATAAACATCACTGGAAGGATTTGATCTCCCGCGCCGACGCGCTGTCGCTGCCACTGGACACTCCCTTCAGCAAGTTGAAGAGATCCCAAGTGCGGCTGCTGACGCACGGGGACGCCAAGCGTCGCTTCGGTGGCATGCAGGGGTTCTTTGCTGGGCTAGAGCGCAAGAAGTACAAGATGCATGTGCGAGTTTTTCTGTCGCGCTGGCGGAGCTATCGCACTTGTCCCACTTGCCAGGGCAGTCGACTGAATCCAGCCGCTTTGGCCTTCCGTGTGCGTGGCCGGAATTTTGCAGAGCTATGCGCTGCCGAAATCCACGAGCTGCAACGATTACTGTCTGAAATTGAGCTGCAGGGAGAGACTGCAACCATTGCGGAGGGGCCGCTGGAGCATGTCATGGCGCGGCTGAGCTATCTCATGGAAGTCGGTCTCGGTTACTTGGCCCTCGATCGAACGCTGCGGACGCTTAGCGGAGGCGAAGCTCAGCGGACGGCCTTAACCGCCGCACTTGGATCCAGCCTAGTCAACATGCTCTATGTGCTGGACGAACCCTCCGTTGGACTCCATCCGCATGATGTGCAGCAGTTGGCCGCGGCGATCGAACGACTGGCGCGGCGCGGCAATTCAGTTGTGATGATCGAACATGAGGAAGAGCTGCTGCGTCGAGCAGGTTGGGTGATCGAGGTTGGTCCGGCGGCGGGCGCAGGGGGAGGAGAGATCGTCTACTCGGGGCCGCGCAATCAAATTGAACAAAGCCATACGCTCACGGGCGACTATTTAGCCGGTCGCCGGCAACTGCCGATCCCCAGCCAGCGCCGCCCGATTGATCGAGGCAGCGTGCGTTTGATCGGCTGTGGCGGCAACAATCTGCAAAACATCGATGTCGCCTTCCCGCTGGGTGTGCTGTGCCTGGTCACCGGAGTCAGCGGGAGCGGCAAAAGTTCGCTTGTTCAAGATACGCTGTACGGCGCACTGGCCAATCGGCTAACGCCCCAAATTCATCCAACCCTTGCCTTCGAAAGCATCGAAGGCTCCGGCCTGATCGACGATTGCATCCTGGTCGACCAAAGCCCCATCAGCCGCTCGCCGCGTAGCAATCCAGTGACTTATATCAAAGCCTTTGACGAAATCCGCAAGGTTTTTGCCGATACGCCTGAGGCCAAAGTTCGCAATTATACTGCCGGGCACTTCAGCTTTAACAGCGATTTGGGGCGCTGCCCGACGTGCCAAGGCGATGGCGTGTTGCAGGTCGACATGCAGTTTCTAGCCGATGTCACCATGACCTGTGGCGATTGCGGTGGCGATCGCTATCGGTCGGAGATATTGCAAGTGAGATATCGCGATCAAAATATCGCGGATGTATTGCACATGACCGTCCGCGAGGCGAGTAATTTTTTCCGCGGCCAGAAAAAGCTCCAGCACAAGTTGAAGGTCTTGTCCGACGTCGGGCTGGACTATCTGCAGCTCGGACAGTCAGCCACCACGCTTAGTTCCGGAGAGGGGCAGCGTCTGAAGTTGGCCGCCTACCTAGCCAACGCGACGCGGCGCAAGACGCTGTTCCTGCTGGATGAACCCACCACCGGTCTGCACACCAACGATATTGTCAAGCTGCTGGATTGTTTCGATGCCTTGATCGCCGCGGGCCATTCACTGATCGTCGTAGAGCACAATTTGCATTTGATGTCTGTGGCGGATCACATCATCGACATCGGCCCTGGAGCCGCCGGAGACGGTGGACAGTTAGTTGTGGCTGGTACGCCCGAACAGGTGTCCGCAACGCCGCAGTCGCTGACTGGCAAGTACTTGGGGGAGTTCATGGCAGCTCTGAGCCACCGCAGCTTGTCGTAGCTGTCGGTTGTGGTCTGGGCTCAAGTGCTCGGTCGATTCGGCTAGTCTTGCGGCAGCCGTCTTGGGCAGATCGGTCCGCGCGGCCAACGGTCATGGGGTCAAGCTGCGTGGTGCGCAGGATGAGCGAGCGGGGAAAACTCTTAATATCGCTGTCGGTAGAGCTCTAGCAAGTCGCTGCGGTTTAAGCTGCGCGGATTGAATGTGCCGGTCCACTGCGTGGCTGCTTCCTCGGACAACTGCTCTAAGGCACCCGATGGGATCTGCAGCGCCTCCAGCCGGGTTTCCAATCCGGCCAGGGCTACGAGCCGCTCGACGTAGCCCGCTAACTGCTCGGCAGAAGAAAGCCTGGCATTAGGCATGGCTATTGCGGGTGCAACCGACGCATCTGTTTGAGGATTGTGCGCCGCCGCCCCACCGGCCTGAATGACATCATGCCACAATTCTGCGTACAGCGACTCGACCATTGGAGCATTGAAGCGAATGACTTGGGGCAACATAACTCCGACCGCTTGACCGTGCGTGATGCCGAAGCGAGCGGTCAAGGGATTGGCCAGCGCATGGGCCGCGCCCAACATGCTCGTCTCGATGGCTAGCCCCGCAAAATACGCCCCCAACTGCACTTGGCCACGCGCTTCTAAATCGTCTGGTTGGCTGAGGACTTTCGGAAAGCCCGCGCTGAGCAACTGCCAAGCCTTGCGGCTAAAACAATTGCTAAGTGGATTGCGTTTGCTGGTCACCTGCGACTCAATGGCATGAGAGATGGCGTCGATGCCGGTCAGAGCTGTTACGCGTGGAGGCTGGGTCACGGTCAGCACCGGGTCTAAGAGCGCGATGCGGCAAGCCGCGCGTGGATCGCCGCAGGCCATTTTCACGTGCGTCTCGGCTTGGCTGATCAGCGCGAAGGACTGGGCTTCACTGCCTGTGCCAGAAGTGGTGGGCACTGCGATCAGGGGCAACAAATCGGCTGTAGCCTTACCGACACCCCAGTAGTCCTCCATCCGTCCGCCACAAGAATAGATAAAGTTGATGCCTTTAGCGCAGTCCATCGAGCTCCCACCGCCAATGGCGACTAGCAGGTCGGGACGCTGCTCACGAGCTATCGCGACTCCAGCCTCGACGTCGGACGTGGTTGGATTCTCGTGCACTGCGTGGAAGGCTGAGACTGTCAGCCCGGCTTGCGTGAGACGGTCGACGCCCCGTTGAAAGTGACCAGCCGAAACAACACCTTCGTCGCTGACGACAAGTGCGCGGGTGACTCCTAGTTCAGCGGCCAACTTCCCCAAGCGATCAATCGAGTTATGGCCGAATATTAAACGAGTGCGTAGCTGGAAATCAATGCTGTCCATCAGTTCCAATACTTCGGGAGGGGAATGAAATGCGGCGGGAGAGAGCATTCTAACGCAAACTGTCCTTTCGAGTCGCCCTGCAAGGCATTAAAATC
>JBEBXX010000294.1:0-4398 GCA_040391435.1 Aureliella helgolandensis
GAGCTTGGTCGGGTTGTCCGACGGCCAGGGCCAATTGACCCAGCAGCTCGCTCAGTTCGTACAGATGATGGGTTCGAGGGTTTGCGCTGGCCAGGGCCAGGAGTCCTCTGATCGCAGTCGCCTTGTCCGCTTTCCCGGCCAGGGCCAATTTACCGGTGCAGTAGTACAGATAGAACTCGATGTCCTGCTTGATGAGCGGATTCTTAGTGTCCTCCGTCGAAAGCTTTTTCACCTCGTCCAACGCTTGTTCATATTGTCCCAGCAGTGTGCTCTCGCGCACGCGATCGAGCCCGCTCGGTTCACCATCGAACGAGATCTTGCGCACATCCGTCATGGCGTAGGTCTGATCCTTGCTGCGGACAGTGATCTTGACCTCGGTCGGCGTGATCTCGACCAACTTGCCTGAAGCCACCGCATCGCGTTTTGGATAGACTCGATCCTGTGCATATCCCAGGCTGCTTAGAGCAAGCAGCAGTAGTATCGCCGCCACGTACCTTCCACCAAGCATAATACATCCTTCGGCATGTGTGAGACACTCTCTACTAGGCGCGATACACCTGGCAATCATCCGGTTCATTTGGTTCATATTTACAATCGTCTTGATGCTGTGCACGAGGCGGGTTGGCATCTGAGTGATGCGCCGCCGGCTGATCAGTAGCCCACCGCTCAACTGCCGGTTTTGTGGATGGCTTTGAGCAAACTATCAAACTTCTTCTTCATCTGTGGGCCGCCCAGATCGGGAAACAGCTTAGCAGTCGACTCGATGTCGCGCGCCGCGCGCTGAATCTCTTCGGCTCGGCGAGCGGGATCTGAGAGTCCTTTGGCATATTGCCAACGGCTGTAAGCCAACTGATAGCGAGCTTCGAAAAACTCTGCGGTGTAACTCGGTTGGTTGGCGGTTCTTTGCTGGATTTTCCCCCAGCCCCAGATCAGCTTTTCGCGCGTCTTAGGATCGGGTCGACCACCTTCGATGGCAACTTTGTGAAATCCAGAATTGCTGGCGTCGCCCCAGGCTTGATAGGTTCGCGCGGCTTCCATCTGTATGTCGAGCCAATTGATGTTCTCTTCGAGCACCGTGGCCAATTGCTCAATGGCTTGTTTGTAATTGCCTAAGCCGCGTGCGGTCTTTGCGAGTCTCAGTCGAATCTGAGAGACAACCGAAGCGGGACTGATCCAGCCTGGCTGATTCTTCTCCTGGGCTAAGATGCCTTCTAAGATTTTTGCAGCTTGGCCATAAGCGGCGGTCGCTTGCGCCTTGCCGGCTGGGGATTTTTCCAGCTCTTCGGCCACGGAGACAATGGTATCGGCGGACCAGTACTGCGTGTTGAAGCTCTTGGCCTGGGCTGCTTCAGTGGCTACGGCCAGCAGCATCTCGGACATTCTTCGTCGCTTGGTTTCGTCCGTAGTAGCGTCGAGTTGTTCGCGCAGGTCGCGGGCTAGCGCGACGAAAATCCCGGTCAGTATTTCGTTACTCTCTGCGTCGGTGGCGGCGGCTTGTAGACGCTGAATATAGTCTCCGATCTGCTCATCCGCCTGGGCGTCGGCGAGCTGCCCCTCGGCAAGCTGGGCGATCTTGACTTGAACTGCCGTGCGGTAAAACTGCATAACTGCGCGCGCGGGTAAGCCGTGGTTGGCTTGTTCCAGTGCGGCCAACGGCGAACTGCTCCCTTCGAACATGACCTTGGCAGCCGCATCGAGTTGTCCGTCGGCCAGCAGTAGACGGGCTAACACGCTCACCGCTTCGACCGCGCTGGCATCAATTGCAGCAGTAGCCGCCGGGCTGCCATCGGCGGCCGCAGCCACGCCTGCATTGGCACCGCCAGTTACCGCCGACTGCAAGAGTTCAAGGGCTTGCTTGCGCAGCCGCGCGGTCGATTCGGCAGCCTCACCCCCAGCGGCTTTCTCTTGCAAATATTGAGCGTAAAACATGAGCCCGGCATCGCGCCGCAGCCTGGCCGCTTCCTGGCTGCCGCTAGGGACCAGCGTGAGGAATTGTTCGGCCCGCTCGAAGTTCTTATCCATCAAAGCGAGCTGGACGAGGGTCGCTGCGGCCGCCGCCGCTTCGCTGGATTCTGGCCAGGTCGCGACCAAGTACTCTGCGAACGGTTGCAGTTGGTTGGTTAATTCCGTCTTGGACTCCGGAGCTGCCGTTCTGAGCAGATCGCTGAAACTGCCAAGTGCGACGGTAGCCGCGCGGAGCCCCTGCGGAGTGCTTGGCGCGGAGCGAGACAGAAATTCCGCGACGCTCATGGCCTGCCATGGGAGCTGTTGCTTGAGCAATAGAAAAGATAAGCGGAACCTAGCTTCGAACAGGTCCTCGCGTGAGTCTCCCGTCTGATAGAGTCGCAAGGCGCTATGCAATAATTCAATGGCTTGTTGTTGATCGCGGTTGATCGAGCCTTCGGCTTGCTTGAGCTGTTCGCTCAGTTCCTGCTTTTGCTCGGCGGAGATGGCTGGGTCGGCCAGGCTGAGCCGGAGCGTCTCGAGTCCAAGCGATTCGATTTCGGAGCGTTCGAGCCGTTCGCGGGCGGCGGCGTTGGCTTCTGCAAACGTGGCCACCTGGGGCAGTTCTTGAGTGGTTTGATCCTCGGTCTCAACGCCCAGTTGTGCCAGCAGTTGGCGGGCTTGCTCAATGTGCGTGCCGGGGGTCCGCAGCATGCGCCGCAGGGCGGTTCGCGTGTCGCGTTTGAGCCGCCCGACCACGCGGTCCTGCGGGTCCTTGGCCTCGAGCGCCAGGCCCCACTCGATCTTCAACCGAGCCACTTCGAGCTGCAAATTGAGCACAGCTTGGCTTGCCAATTCGTCGGGCCGCGCGGCGCTCAACCACTTCTCGGCGCGATCGATGGCGGGCTGGTACTTCTTCTGCGTTCCAAGCAGTTTGACCAGTTCGGCCGTGGCCTCGGTCTGCAGCGGCCGAAGCATATCAAAGCCCTCCTGGTCGGCGATGCGCTGGAAGCCATCGATGGCCTCGTCGGTCATTCCCAACGTGGCTTGGATCGTGCTGCGATAGAACAACGCATAGTTGCGCACGGCAACCAGCTTCTGCTCCTTCATGTACAGGTCGCTGAACATATTCAGCGCCGTTTCTAAATCGGCCTTTCGCTCGGGGCTTTGCTGAGCGCGACTGCGCCCGCGTTCTTCGATCGCTTTGGCAGACAGCAATTGCGACTGTCGGATGTCGCTCTGGATCTTTTGGCGGTAGGCGATGGCTGCCGTGTCGGACGCATCGGTGCGCGCTCCCTTCATCTCCTCGAGCACTGCGCTTAGTTCAGCGATCGTCGATTCGAATAGGGTGTGCGCCTCACTGTAGAACTTGATCGCCTCGCTGATATCCTCCGGCGGAACCTCCGCCTTGATCCCGCCGCCGGCGCGAATTCTCGCTTCCTCGGCTCGAGCCAACAGGAGTTCGCCGAGCTTCATACGAGCTTCACCGCGCCGCGGATGTAGCTTTTCTGCGTTCAGAAATTGCTGCAGGGCAACTTCAGCTTCGTCCAGTTTCTGTGAACGCTGGGGATTGTTGTTTGGCAATTTCGCGGCTGCTTGATACAGCAACAGCCCACGTTCGAGCTGCAGGTCGGCCTTGAAATTAGCCGGCAAATCGGGCTTGTCCTGGTGGTGGTCTAAATAGATCAAGGCCAAGTCGAAAAGTTGCTCATCGCGGAGCTTTTCCAAAAAGCGCTGAAAGGGTTCTTCAGCCGCAGCAGGCCTTGCGAGCATGGTGGAAAAGGCCAGGCAGATCACCCACAGCAGGCTGCGGAGCCGGGGAGTGAGGCTCGCGTGGGGCGGAGATGTCACGCTCGACTCCGCCGGCGACAGATCCAAGTACGCAGCTCTCGCGGGGCGGAAGGCGACTTCGGGTGGTTCACAGCCTAAGAGCAAATGCACGACAGACAAGTCTCGATAGAAAAGGCTAGAGCGGAATGTTTAAGGTCGAGTGTCAGGCGACCAATGTCAGGCAGCCCTCATTAAGTTAACTCGCACATTGCCCGATCACAAGGCTCGGCACCCCCCATGTGTGCATCAAAGGTGTGGATAACCGTGCAGAGCAATCGCTTTAATCGCTTCTGCCGCTTTAACTGTGCGTGCGCGGCAGTCCATGCTTCGCATACTAGTGCGGCCGAGCGATCGGCATTGGCGGCGGCGTAGGCTTTGTTAGCTTCGCGCTCGGTGAGCAGTTCGTTGGCGGGTTCGAGGGTGTGCTTAAATTTGTTGCCATCGGCTGTCCATCCACCACTTAGCTTCAATCCATCAGCAACATAGCTTGAATCTATCAGGCACGCAGCTTTGTCACTTCAAAAAGCAGCACTGGATTGGTGGAGCATCTGATCGCGGAGCGATCAGCGACACTAAGGTCGTGGGGCCTGCCCCCCGCGGTCAACATGCTCAAATGACAAACAC
>JBEBXX010000295.1:0-4391 GCA_040391435.1 Aureliella helgolandensis
GACTCAGGAGTTACCAGCGGCTGATCCGGCTCCGGTCCCGGGGAATGTCGCTGTACTTGCGACGGCAGAAGTGATTCGTTCAAAGGTGAGCCATTGCCTGTTTTACCGAGTGGTGAGCTGCATGTATGCACAGCCGCAGAGCTTCCAACCAAGTGGTAGGCCGGAATTGGAGCTCATGGAAGTTACTAGACTTGAGTAAATCGCAGCGGTGAGATGCGGCCAACCCCACGCCGCTGCAGGTGAAACCCTAACGAATTATCTGCTGCAGGCAACCGGGGATATTGTTGCCTGCACAGGCTTAGTTTAGCATTACTGGTTTTCACTTAACCAGCCCCTAGAATAGAGGATTGTTTCCCAAGTGCAAGACGCGATCGCCAAGGCAGATACGCTCATCGAGGCGATGGGCTGGATCCGAAGGTTTCGGGGCAAGACCACCGTCATCAAACTCGGCGGAAGTCTCCTAGAGGATAAGGAGGCGATACAGCATCTGCTGCTGGACGTTATCTTCATGGAGACGGTGGGAATGAAACCGGTCATCGTCCACGGCGGCGGCCCCAGCATCAACCGGGCCATGGAGCAGGCTGCAATTACACCCCAGTGGGTCAATGGGCGACGCGTGACGGATCAGGCCACTCTGGAGATCGTCGAGCAGGTTCTGGCTGGGGAGATTACGCAATTTTTGACGGACGAAATCGAGCGTTTGGGCGGGCGAGCGGTCAACCTGAACTTTGCCGGCGGTTCTAATGTCTTGCAGGGTGAGAAGTTGATGCTGCCCGGCGACGATGGGCACCCGCTTGATCTAGGATTCGTAGGCAAAGTCACGCAGGTCGATCGCGCGGTAATTGAGAGTGTGGCCTATGCCAATCAGGTTCCCGTCATCCCGTCGATGGCTATCGATGCAGAGGGTCAAAAATATAATGTGAATGCAGACACAGCAGCCATGGCAGTCGCCGAAGCGTTGGGGGCTGAGAAGCTGATATTTTTGAGCGATGTAAATGGCGTGCGACGCGACAAAGACGATCCATCGACCATCATACATTCGCTGACCGCTGCTGAAGCTCGCGAGCTGATTCGGAACAAAGTTATTAACGCCGGCATGATTCCCAAGATCGAAGCCTGCCTATCAACGCTTTCACGCGGGGTGCGGCAAGTTCACATCGTCGATGGTCGCTTGCGCCATTCACTGTTGTTAGAAATTTACACGACCAGCGGGATAGGCACCGAGATTGTCCAGACGCGGTTGGCTGCCAATCCAACCTAGTCGGTTGCGATGAGTGTCCCACACGGCATCGCAGCCGGAGCCCGAGCCGGAGCGGTCAGGCGTTGGAAGCCAGTCGTCTATCGGCCACTGACCATCACGCCCGGCGCGTTCTTCGACCGTGGCGGCCTAGTCCTCAAATTGGGCACCTAGTCCGCGGCCACGACGGCTTGAAACGTGTGCTCGATTTTTTCCATCCCAACATATCTCTCCACCTCTTAATCAAAGTACTCGTATGAACTCAGCCGAAACGCAGCAGTTATTCGAAAAATATGTGATTGGCAACTACAAGCGCTACCCGGTGAATTTGGTGCGCGGAGTGGGCTCGACAGTCTGGGACAGCGAGGGGCGGGAGTACTTGGATTTCTTCCCGGGCTGGGGATGCAATTTGCTGGGTCATTGTCCGCCGCGCATCGTGGAAGCCGTGCAACGGCAAATTGCGCGCTTGATCCATGTGCCTAATACCTGGCACACGACCGAACAGGGGCTGTGGGCAAAGATGTTGGTGGAGCGTGCCTTCGATAGCCAGGTTTTCTTTTGCAATAGCGGTGCAGAAGCCAATGAAGCCGCCATTAAGCTGGCTCGACTACACCAGGGGCCAGAGCGCTATAAAATCATCACCTTCCAAGGTGGCTTTCATGGACGCACGATGGGGGCTTTGGCTGCAACCGCCCAGCCGAAATACCACGAGGGCTTGGGGCCCATGCTGGCCGGCTTCAACTATACTCCATACGGTGATCTGGGCGAGGTGGAAAAACGCATCGACTCGGCTACGGCAGCGATCATGATCGAACCGATCATGGGTGAGGGGGGAGTCAAGATTCCTTCGCGCGAATACCTGTCAGGCCTGCGCAAGCTAGCTGACGAGAATGGACTACTGCTGATTTTTGACGAAGTGCAGACGGGTTGTGGACGGACGGGGCATTGGTTTGGCTATCAGTATTTCGATGTTGTGCCAGATATAATGACCTTGGCCAAAAGCTTGTGTGGAGGTGTCGCGGGTGGAGCCATGCTGGCGCGGCGAGCGATCGCTCCGAGCCTGCGTCCGGGGATGCATGCCAGCACGTTTGGGGGCAATCCCATCGCCGCGGCCGCCGGAATCGCCATGATCGAAACGATCGAGCAGGATGGCCTGCTGGAACAATGCGCCAAGAGTGCCCAGCGGTTTGCCGAGCACCTGCGCGACCTGCAGACAGCTTGCGCCCACGTTCGTGAAATACGACAAGCCGGAATGATGATCGGCATTGAGCTCGAGTTTGAAGGAGCGCCGATTGTGCAAAAGTGTTTGGAGCAAGGGCTGTTGATTAACTGCACGCAGAACAATGTGCTGCGGCTGCTACCGGCCATGAACATTGAGCCCGAGCAGATCGATCAGGGGATGCAGTTGTTGCAGCAGATTGTGCTGGAGCATGCGTCCAGTTTAAGTCAGACGCACGAATAATAGTCGATTTTTCAACTGAGACTTGCTTAGTTAGGAGTACGAATTGAGACACTTGATCTCCCTGTTTGATATCAGCCAGCAGGAGCTACACACGATCCTCAATCTCTCTGAGCAAATCAAAACGTTATCACTCGACGGGCGTCGTCCGCCGTGGCTGCAGCGTCGCGTACTGGCCATGCTGTTCGAAAAACCCAGCCTGCGGACGCGCGTCAGTTTCGAAGCCGGCATCAGCCAACTCGGTGGCTCGGCCATGTTCTTGGGACAGGACGTGGGTTGGCAAAGTCGCGAGGCCACCTCGGACTTCGTACGCGTCCTGGCCCAATATGTGGACTATGTGGTGTGCCGCGCCAAAAGCCATCACACGGTGCAAGACCTAGCTAGCTTCAATGTTGTACCCATCATCAACGGACTGACCGATCAAGCGCATCCCTGCCAGGCGCTGGCCGACCTGCTGACGATGCGCCAGGCTTGTGGGCCGCTCGACGGACGGCAGATCACCTTTGTCGGAGATGGGAATAATGTAGCCCGCTCCATCGCGCTGGGCTGCGCCATGGTCGGCATGCGGTTCCGACTGCTCGGCCCACGAAAATACTTCATGCCTGAGCAGACGATCCACGAAATTCTGCAGCGCTATCCCAACGCCGACATCGCTCAGAGCGATGATCCGCGAGCCGGATTGGCGGACGCAAACTTTGCCTATACAGACGTCTGGACCAGCATGGGCCAGGAGGCAGAAACGAAATCGCGGCAACTCGCATTTAGTCCATTTCAGCTCAGCTCGAGCCTGCTTAAACATGCTCCAGCCAACTGCAGGGTACTACACTGCCTACCGGCACGCCGCGGCGAGGAAATTACTGACGAAGTCATCGATGGCAGTCATAGCCTGACCGTTGAGCAAGCCGGCAATCGCATGCATGCCCAGAAGGGGCTTTTGATTTGGCTGGCCCTGCAACACGGTCAATTGTTAGGCAGCGAACTGGAAGCTTCAGGGATCGAATTGCCGCTGGGCACTTCTTGATTGCCATCTACGAGTTCAATGAGTACCTGTTGAATTACGCGGCGGGTGGCGCGCAATACAGTAAATCTCACCCGTTCATATTCGACGACTGTGCCTGCCTTGGGAATTTCTGACAGGCGATGCACGATGAATCCGCCGATCGTGTCATAGTCGTCCGACTCGGGCAGCTCCACCCCTAGTAGTTTGCTCACGCTTTCCAAGTGCACTTTGCCCTCCGCCTCGATGCGGTGATTGACTTCGTCGTACACCAGTTCATTGTCCTCGTCGATGTCCAGTTCGTCTGAAATTTCACCGACGATTTCTTCCAAGGCATCTTCGATGGTCACCACGCCGACCACTTGCTGATATTCATCAACCACAATGGCCATATGATTGCGGTTGTGTAAGAAGACGCGCAGCAGTTCATCGACGGGCTTGCTCTCAGGGATGAACCAGGGCTTGCGCAGCAGGCCCTCTAGACTGTCGGAACCGGGGACAAATGACTTATCGACCAGCGCGCACAGCAGGTCTTTGACAAATAGGATGCCCACGACCCTATCGAGCGTTCCACGATAGACCGGCAACCGCGTCCGTCCGCAGTCGGCTACGAAAGCCATGACCTCGTCCCACGGCATATCCAGGCTAACCGCATCCAACATGCTCCGCGGCGTCATGATAGATTCGACGTCGTTTTC
>JBEBXX010000296.1:0-4389 GCA_040391435.1 Aureliella helgolandensis
CTGCCCATCTGCCGACAAACCAAAAGGAAACAGCCAACAACAAGAAGAAGATGGAAGTGCCTAATCCAATAAACCACGCAACGGTGGGATGTAACGTCGCCGCAATTTCGTCGTCGACCTGCTCGTAATCCTTAACCGCCGGAAGCTGGACATCCGCCGAGGCGATGTTGGGGCGACGAAGCATTTCGACGTCGGTGACGGGAGGTGCGATTGTACTCACTTGGCACCTCCGACCACCGCAGGCGCCGTTTCCGCTGGCGCTGTTTCGACAGGAACCTCACCCTGAGCAGGTGCTACAGCCAACTGTGGCTCCGGATGATTGACCTTCTTGAGATATACGACCGCGGTGAACGTATTGAGTTCTGGGAACACGTGATACGCACGCCGGTCGTTGACGATTTTTGATACGGACCAATTGGGATCGGCCGCATCACCGAATGTAATGGCACGCGAAGGACAAGCCTGAGCGCACGCCGTTGTAAACTCGTCTGGATGCAATGGACGATCTTCGAGTTTGGCCCGGTTTTCTGTTTCGCGAATACGCTGTACGCAGAATGAGCACTTTTCCATGACACCCTTGCCACGCACTGTGACATCGGGATTGAGCTGCCAGTTGAGCGGCTCAGGGAAAGCGTACTGCGGACGACGCGGTTCGCCGTAACCAAACCAGTTGAAGTACCTGACTTTGTACGGGCAGTTGTTGGAACAGTACCGCGTACCGACGCACCGGTTGTACACCTGCACGTTGAGACCATCGGGGGCGTGATATGTGGCGTACACAGGGCACACCGGCTCGCATGGCGCGTTACCGCAGTGCTGGCACATCATGGGAACGAAGCGCGATTCGAAATCGGCGCTACCGTCTTCCCCACCCTCATAATACCGCTCGATGCGCAACCACGACATCTCTCGGCTTCGCAAAATATTCGCGCCGAAGCCGGTTCGGTCTGGCATAATTTGCGGGACCTGCCAATCTGCACCAACCGTAGGGATGTTGTTTTCTGCGTAACACGCGGTGACACAGGCCGCACAACCGGTGCAGCGTGCCAGATCCACGGTCATCGCCCAACGACGCTTGGCCTGATTGCTCCAGTGCGCGTCGGCGTACATCCCCTTCTGATTGGATTCCTGCGAACCGAAGACTCCCTGCGCGTCGTTCGCGACAGGGGCACGAAGCCCGGGAAGGAATTCGTGCGACGCGTCACCAGGCATATGATGAGCGTGCTCACCACCATGATCGCCACCGTGTTCATCGCTGTGACCATGTTCTCCTGCAAGCGAAACGCCTTCGAGATCGGCAGCAAGAATTGCTTGCGCAATTCCGCGACCATGTTGGCGCGCCGAGCCTTCGGTTGTGACAATTTCGCGATGACCGCCGGCCTTCGCGATTGAAACTTTAGTGGATACGTGACTGAACGCACCGTTGCTGTTTTCAGCAACCGGAAGCAAGCCAAGCGGATTCTCACCCGCCGACGCGTATCGTCCAGCTGAAACGTGACCACGTCCTGTTGCTACAGCGATAGTATCCTGACGCACGCCAATGTAGCGCAACGCCGGCAATGTTAACGAACCGGCCGAAGTCGGGAGCGTGAGGAGATCGCCGTTTTCGATGCCAAGCCTGCGCGCCGTCAGCGGATGAATTTCCGCAACGGTTTGCCAGCAGATCTTGGTAACAGGATCTGGCAATTCTTGCAGCCACGGCTTGTTGGCGCCACGACCATCGCCCAGCGTTGGGCTGCTGTAAATCCAGAGATAGAAGTCACCCTGGGTTTGTTCGATGGAGCCTGCAACCTTGGGCGACGGTATCGCGCGTGTCTGCGCTCTACGCGGCAACGCGTTGCCAGCCATGATTCCCTTTGGAAGGCTCGCGGCCAATGCCGACGCGCCACCGGGGATCAAGTTTTGAATGAGCCAGGTCCGATAATCTGGTACCGTTGGCTTTTCGGTATGTACCGCGCTCATCGTCGCCACCGCCATCAACACTTCTGACGTCGGCTTGGTATCGAATACGGGATCCATCGTGGGTTGCTGTAACGACAGCGTTCCCTGGAATGGCTCCGCATCACCCCACTGTTCGAGGTAGTGATGATCAGGCAGAATGAGATCGCAGAGCTCGCTGGTATCGTCCATGATGCTGGAGAACGAAACCTTAAATGGCACCTTGGCCATTCCTTCGGCGAACTTGGAATTTTTGCCGATGGTGTAGACAGGATTGGCATGCCGGATCATCAGCATGGGAACCTGTCCTGCATTCATGAGATCGGCGACAGCGCGAACTTCGGAAGACGATGAAACGCCTTCGAAACCAAAGAATGCTTTATCGGTGCGAATAGTCTTGCCAAGCGCACCGCGAGCGACGTTGGTTTCGGTGACTGTCTTGAGAAGCTCAGTACCGTTAGGCGTGCTGCCACTCGCCAACAAGAGCGGTGATGCAGCAGCACGAAATTCAGCAGCGAGCTTGGCAAGCTTTTCTTCCGAAACACCGCTAGCCTGAGCTGCAGCAGCGGCAGAGAGCTGGCCAGCCAGCAGTTGGGCGATGGCGGCTTCGCTGCCAGGCTTGCAATCGATCCACTGATCGGCGTTGAGGCCGGTGAGTGAACGGCGCGGCGAGACGTATACGAGACGCGGCGCATCCGCCAGCTTGGCGCGGGCTTCACCCCAGGCCAGATGCTGCGGCAGGCCTGCTCCCCAGCTTTCGAGGAAGTCGGCACCAAACGAGACGATCAGCGTGGCGGCAGTGGTATCAAAAAAGGGCCATGCGACGCCGTAAGCAGCCTTGTGAGCTGCGATCGCCGTGGTATCGACTTCTGCCTCGTAGCTGATGTGCGAGGGCATACCAGCGCCAGCCAGCCAGTTGTCGAGCACCGCCGGGAAGGAGCCCGACTCGTGCTGGTTGATGAATACCGCGTTGGCGGCGCGACCGCCGAGCTGGTTGACCTTGTCGCTGAAAAGCTTGAGGGCTTCGTCCCAGGTGGTCGCGACGAGCTTGCCGTCTTTGCGCACCATCGGGGTACGATAGCGGTCAGGGTTATACAATCCCTGAATGGACGACTGCCCGCGGGCGCACAGAGTTCCCTGGTTCACAGGGTGATCTGGGTTCCCTTCGAGCTTGATAGCGCGTCCGTCACGCGTTTCGACAATGAGACCACACGACGCCGGGCATTCTCGGCAAGTGGTCGCATAATATGTAGAGACGCCGGGAACCGTCTGGTCCGGCGACACAAGATACGGAATCAGCTTTTCGACTCGCTCGGAACTGCAGCCAATCGTGGTAGCTACAGCGGTTCCACCACCCAGCACCTTGAGGAACTGGCGGCGTTGGACGCCGCCAGACTTTTCGGGAGTGGATTCGGCGGTCGTGCCGTTTCGCGTTGAAGTCTCGGTACTCATGCTTGGCTTAGAAGTGGCACGTACTGCAGTCGTACCGCGCCTTGAATGGCGGGTTGGACTGGCCCGTATGACAACTGACGCACCATCCCATGTTGAGGGATTCGTGCTGCGAAACCTGCTTCATGTTCTGAACGTCCCCGTGACAGGTCTGGCAGGAAACACCTGCATCGACGTGCCGCATGTGCGGGAAGCGCACATATTCGGGAAGTTTGTGGATGCGGACCCACGGCACCGGCTGCCCATTCTTGTTGAACTCCGCCAGTTTCTTGATCTCCTCCGACCCGGTAGCCACATAGGTGTGGCATCCCATACAGGTCGAGTTCGCCGGCAAGCCGGGATCGGGCGATTTGTTCGCGGAAAAATGGCAGTACAGACAATTCATCCCTAATGTCTGGACGTGCGTCGGGTGTGGAAAATGAACCGGCTGCTCAGGACTCGAGCCCTGCGACGACGAAGCGCCGCTATAGGCCGAGAGCATAGTGGCAAGAGCGGCAATCGCAAAAAATCCGGAGACTGCCCACCACTTACTTCTCAATGCCATCCGTGATTCAAGTTAAAAGACGAATAAAACGTTCGGCTTTGTGAAAAAGTTCACAAGCAAACGTGCGAGCGTATTATGGCCGTTCCAAGGGTACGATGCAAGTAGTTTCACGGATGAATCGTCACTTTGGTGACCATTTCGCTATTCCAGACCCAATTATCTAGCTATCTACTCCAATATCCTGCTGTTTTCGAACCCGGTCCAGGGTTCGCCGGACCTCGATCGCCATTGCCCGCAAGAGCGAGGCCTCCCGGACATCCAGGGCCGCACGCGAAACCAGCGACCGGAAGCTGCGCATAATGTGTTCGTGTTGCCGAGTTTTGAAGAATTCGATGGCTTCGAGAGATTGCTCTACGTCGGAGAAGACCTGCTCGTAGTCGGCCGCAGTGGCTGGGGGAGCGTCTCGTTTGGGCGGCGCGAGTTTGCGAGTCGCGTCTGCGGCGGCGAGATGAAGCTCG
>JBEBXX010000297.1:0-4378 GCA_040391435.1 Aureliella helgolandensis
GTCCCGGGAAATGCCAACGCGAGCTTGTTGATCCAGTCGGTGCGCTATGAATCGTATGAGATGCCACCCAAGGGTAAGCTCAGCGATGAAGGTGTGGCCACGCTGAAGCGTTGGGTCGAACTAGGAGCACCTTGGCCCGCCGAGCTAGACGGGCACGCCGAGACCGACCAGCCAGGCGAACCGACTCGGGCTACGTTCGACTTGCAGCAGCGCGCCGCCGAGCACTGGGCATGGCAGCCTATCACGGACTCTAAAGCGCCCGAGGTCCAAGATTTGTCCTGGCCGCTGGGAGATATCGATCGATTTATACTCGCTCGGCTGGAACAGGCCGACCTAGCTCCCGCTCCCGACGTCGATCGCGCTAGCCTGCTGCGGCGGTTGTGCTTCGACCTGCTGGGGCTGCCGCCGACGGCTGAGCAAATGTCTGAGTTCCAACTGGATTCGGGCACTACGTCCGAGGCTACCCAACGCATGGTGGACCAGTTGCTACAGTCGCCTCGCTTCGGCGAGCGTTGGGGCAGGCACTGGCTGGATTTGGTGCGTTACGCCGAATCGCGCGGGCACGAATTCGACGATGATTCGGAGAACGCATACCAGTATCGCGATTATGTGATTCGCGCACTCAATGCAGATGTGCCCTACGATCAATTTGTCCGCGAGCATATTGCCGGCGATCTACTCCCCAATCCCCGCCTGAATCCTGAGCTGGGTTTCAATGAATCCATCCTCGGCACCGGCTTCTGGTTTTTGGGGGAATGGGTCCACTCGCCCGTCGACATTCGCAAGGACGAGACCGATCGTTTTGACAATATGATCGACGTCATGTCCAAGACCTTTCTAGGTGTCACGGTGGCTTGCGCGCGCTGCCACGATCACAAGTTCGATGCCATTTCGACGGCCGACTATTACGCGCTCAGCGGCTTTCTGCAGAGCAGCGATTATCGACAGGTTCGCTTCGATTCCATCGAACACAATCGCAGCATCGCACGCCAGCTATCGCAGCTCGATGCCAACTACCGACAGCAGATCGAACAATTACTGGCAGCGGAACTTTCTTCACTGGACGCCGAACGCCCCTCCCCCTCCAGCCTTCTGCCGCACACTCCCGCCATGAGCGTAGCCTACTGCGCCGATGCGGCTGGCGAGTACGTGCAGGATGGTTTTATCTTCGGTGATCGTCCCCGACAGGCTGGCGAACTAAAGCTCGGTCCAGACGGTCAACTGCAGTGTGTGCCATACACGGCTGCGGCCTCCGATCCGTTTTGGCAGGGATTGCAGTCGACGGGCCAGGCCGCGCGCTCGCGCAGTATCTTGTCTCCGCTACCGCGCAGCGGACGCACGCTGCGAACAGAAACTTTTGAACTGACCGCAGGCGAAGTTTGGTGTCGCGTCCACGGAGCGGGGCACGTCTTTGCCTGCGTCGATTCGCACTACTTGGTGGCTGGACCACTGCACACGCAGACCCTGCAAGCCATTCATCCAGATCAACCGTGGGTCAAACTCGATCTGTCGCGTTATGTGGGGCATCGCTTGCATCTGCAGTTCACGCCTGATAGCGCGACCGAGTTGCAAGTCTCGGCAGTGCTACAGAACCACGCGCCGCAGGAACTCGCGCAGGCCAAACAGGCTATCGAGCAGTTGGAACAACAGCAAAGCCACTGGTCGGCACTGCGCCAGCAACGCATCGAGCAGGTTAAGGCAACGACTCCTAAGCTATCGTCAGAGCTCGACGGACTGACTGCCGAGTGGCACGCGAAGCGACTGGCTCTGCAAGGTGCCATACAGCACACATCGCGTTTGGCGATGGCGATGATCGATAGCTCAGGCGAGGACGAACATGTGCTCATCCGCGGCAGCTCGGCCAATCCGGGGAAGCGCGAACCACGCCATTTCCTGACGGCCCTGGCAGGCGATCAACCTCTGCAGATCCCCAGCGGCAGCGGGCGTTTACAGTTGGCCGAGCGGATCAACGATCCCGACAATCCGCTCCCCTCGCGCGTTATCGTCAATCGCCTGTGGCACCACCTGATGGGACACGGCTTGGTGCGCACGACAGATGACTTCGGCGTGCTCGGACAACGCCCCACCAATCCCGAACTGTTGGATTTTCTCGCCCAGGACTTTTTAGACAACGGAAGAAGTCTCAAACATTCGATTCGCGCCATCGTGCTGAGCCGCGCCTATCGCATGTCGGGCCGCTTCGACCCGCGTGCCATGCAAGTCGACCCGAATAATGACCTGTGGCATTACCGGCCGCCTCGAAGACTCCAGGGAGAGGCGATTCGCGATGCCCTACTGGCCATCTCGGGCGAATTAGATCAGACGATGTTTGGCGAGCCCATACCGATCCACCTGACTCCCTTTATGGACGGGCGTGGACGCCCAGCCGAAAGTGGCCCACTGACCGGCGACGCCAGGCGTTCCATTTACATCGCCGTCCGCAGGAACTTTTTGTCGCCGTTTATGCTGGCCTTCGATACGCCGACTCCCTTCAGCACCATGGGCCGCCGCAACAATTCCAACGTGCCTGCTCAAGCCCTGATACTTATGAACGATCCATTGGTCGCGCATTTGACCCGCGCCTGGGCCGCGCAAGCCATGCACGCGGTCCCACTGAAAGTTGACCGGGATGATCAGCCGCTGACGGCCGTCGCGCCGCGCGTCGCCTGGCTCTACCAGTCCGGCTTAGGCCGCGCTGCGACCGACCGCGAGAGCCAGCTCGCGACTGAGTTCATTATTAGTCAGGCTCAGCAGCGATCGCTGCAGGTCGATTCACTAGAGTTATGGCAAGAGCTGGCCCATGCTCTGGTCAATACGAAAGAGTTCATCTTTGTCAAATAGAGAACCGATGCACAACATCCGTTTGAATCAGTGGCAACACATGTCTGCATATCCATGCCAGCGTGCGGCGAGCCCCAGTGGCTTGCAGTTGCCGACATCGCGGCGCGAAATGCTGCAGCGGTGCGGTGGCGGACTGGCCGGCGTCGCCCTAGCAGCCTTGCTCAACGACCGTGCATTTGCAGCGGCCCCCTCCGACTTGCTCGAGCAAGGCTCGCCTGCAACAGATGGGAGTCCGCTACCAGGCCTGCATCACTTGCCCAGCGCCAAGCGGGTTATCTTCTTATACATGGACGGCGGACCGTCGCAGGTCGATACGTTCGATCCCAAGCCGCTGCTCGGCCGCTTCGATGGTCAGGATCCCAGTCGCTTCTTTGCAGTTGAACCGACTCAGTTCAACAACAATGGCAAGGTCTTGGCCAGCCCCTGGAGGTTTCGCCAGTATGGCCAGTCGGGCCTGCCCATCAGCGATCTGTTTCCGCACATCGCCACCTGTGCAGACGAATTAGCCGTCGTGCGCTCGATGGTCTCTGAATTCCCGGAGCACACTTTCGCCAACTATTTTTTGCACACGGGGAGCGGCCTGCAGGGCCGGCCCAGCATGGGAGCTTGGGTCAACTACGGCCTGGGGAGTGAGTGTCAGGACCTGCCCGGATTCGTGGCCATCAACGGCGGGCTGATTCCGCCTGGAGGCATGGACTGTTTTGGTTCCGGATTTTTGCCGGCCAGTTACCAAGGCTCAGTGTTTAAGCCCAGCGGCACGGCGGTGTCCAACGTGTCGCCCGGTGAGGCGACCGCCCGCCAGCAGCAAGACAAATTGTCGCTCGTGCATCAGCTCGATAGCATTGCCCTGGAGGACTCGGGGCATCATCCAGCGCTGGAGTCGGCCATCAAGAATTATGAATTGGCCTATGCCATGCAGATGGCAGTTCCCGAGCTGATGTCGATCGACGACGAACCGGCATATCTGCGCAGAGAGTATGGCTTGGAAGCCGAGTATGAGCCGACGCGGATCTACGCTGCGGAATGCTTGCTGGCGCGGCGGCTGATCGAACGCGGCGTGCGATTTGTCGAACTGACTTGTCCCAACGTAGGCAACGATCGCTGGGACCAACACAGCCAGCTTAAAATAGGGCACGAGCACAACGCTCTGGCCGTCGATCAACCCATTGCAGCCCTGCTGAAAGACCTACGGCAACGCGGCCTGCTCGATGAAACGCTCGTCATCTGGGCTGGAGAGTTCGGCAGAACGCCATTTGCCCAAGGCAGCGATGGCCGCGATCACAATCCGTTTGGTTTTACGATTTGGATGGCCGGCGGAGGCGTAAGAGCTGGCACCATCTACGGCGCCACCGACGAATGGGGTTACAAGGCCATTGAAAACCGCATGGAAATACACGACCTGCACGCCACCATGCTGCATCTCCTGGGCGTCGATCACACCCGCTCCACCTACCGCTTTGGCGGTCGCGACATGCGTTTGACCGACGTCAAAGGCCACGTCGTGCACGAGCTGATCGCCTAATCACTCGTCGTAGCT
>JBEBXX010000298.1:0-4374 GCA_040391435.1 Aureliella helgolandensis
GTGGCGGGCCTCGCGTGGAGGCGACTTTGAAGCGCGAGGCGTGTTACCCCGCAAGGTCAGTATCGACCGATACAGTCGCTGTATTCAGTAAAATTTATCAAACCAGTCATTACGAGCGGCCCATTGCTAGCATGGCGATTCACCAACACCCGCGTGAGAATCTACTGCTAGAGGCGACTGCCTATCCGCGCAGGTGCCTCTATCGGGTGCCGCTGGCTGAAGCCTGGCAGGCGGCCAAGCGTCCGCTGAGCTGCCAGCCCGCCACGCCTTGCGAAGGCTTGCTATGGGAATGGCTCGAAGCATTCCAACAGCAAGGCGTGTGGGAGTTGTTTATCGGCGTGCGCGCAGACCAGCGCTGGTCGATCTACTTTGATGAGCAACCGGTCCTGCAGTTCACTCGCCACAATCAACTGCGGCGGTTATTTGCTGGGGGAGAGCGCTACGCGGCCTGCGACGGGAGGCTCCAGCTTGTAGTTCGCTCCAGCCCGGGCGGCCAAGTCCGCTTAGAGCACCTGGAGCTGGACGCTGCGAGGCAGCAGGCCGTGCTGGCGGCGTGTCAGAGATTTCTTGAGCAAGCCGCCTGGGCGCTCAGCTCCGGCCGGGCTGAGCGGGTTGGGATGATCCCGGTCGATGATCCGCATTGGCTGCTTTTGTTTGAGCAAAACCTGCACCGGGCGGCAAACGATTTGAAGCTCGCCGCCGGCCCAGCTCATTGACGCGCAGCTCCGGCAGAGTGGAATCTTGACGCGTCCGGCCCACGGCTACCCAGCTCGGTTCAGTTAAACCAGCCAGTTTAGTTAAATCATCCAGTTCAGTTAAATCATCCAGTTCAGATAGATCAGCTCCATTCACTTAAGCCAGTTCGAGAAAATCATAACCGTTGTGAGTCCGACCATTCAAAAAGAGTTTGCAACGGCGATCGTTCGTCAGCTTCGAGAGGCAGGTCACACTGCGCTGTGGGCCGGCGGCTGCGTGCGCGACCTGCTGATGGGAATCGAGCCGCTGGACTACGATGTGGCTACATCGGCAACACCCGAAGAGGTGCGGGAGCTGTTTGGCTATCGCCGCACGCTGCCGGTGGGGGCCGCTTTTGGCGTGGTGATTGTGTTGGGCAAGCCCAGCCAGTCGCTGCAGGTGGAGGTCGCCACCTTTCGCACCGATGCGGCCTATAGCGACGGCCGGCATCCGGACGCAGTCGTATTCAGCACGCCGCAGGAGGACGCGCAGCGGCGCGATTTCACGATCAACGGCATGTTCTATGATCCGCTGGCCGAGACCGTCATCGACTACGTTGGAGGGCAGGCCGACTTGCAGCTAGGTTGTCTGCGCGCGATCGGCTGCGCCGAAGATCGCATTGGCGAGGACAAACTGCGGATGCTGCGGGCCGTGCGTTTTGCTGCGCGGTTCAACTTTGACATCGATAGCCCGACGCGGCAGGCGATTGCGCGGCACGCGGCGGAGGTGAATTGTGTCAGCGGCGAACGCATCTGGACGGAGATCAGCAAAACCTTGCAGACCGCGCGGCCGGCCTGGGCGGTCGACGAGTGGTATCATCTGAATCTATTGCAACACATTTTGCCGGAGCTGAACGCGGTCTGGCCCGAGCAGCGTGTGCTGGCTGGTCGCTTGTTGGACGCTCAACATCCGTCCGCCGATTGGCTCGATCGCCTAGGCGCTCTTTTGTGGATCGCTAGTGAGCATGCGTCTGCGGTCGAAAGCGATGAGCGAAAAGGGCTCCTGGACCAGATCGTCCAGTCGCTCAAGGGACGCTTGAAGGTGTCTAATCAAGTGGCTGATATTTTGCGTTTTGTTATCCCCGCCCAACGCGACTTGGTCGATGCGCAGGCCAGACCTTGGTCGCAAATGCAGCCGCTGCTGGTGTCTACCTACGCCGACCGCGCAGTGGCGTTGTTTGAAGCGCGGGCGAGTCTGGTGAATGCTGCCAGCCAAGCGGCCGCATGGCGTGAAACCGTAGCCTGGCTTCACCACAAGTTGTCTTTACCGCGCGCGCAACTCGATCCGCCGCCGCTGTTGTTGGGGCACGATTTGATCGCGCTGGGGCTGCGGCCCAGCCCTCGCTTTCGTGAGTTGTTGTGTGAGGCTCGCCAGCGGCAACTGGACCAGCTTCTAGCGCATCGTGCCGCCGCCCTGCAGTGGCTGCGAGAGCAAGCCGACTGAGTGTGGCCCGACGCTCCGCGTCGGCTGGTGCGGTGTGGCCCGACGCTCCGCGTCGGTATTTCTTCCCCTTTGCCCTCTCGATGTGTGGCCCTCCGGGCTGCTGCTGGTTTTCCCCCTGCATCCGTTGGCTGACGCCAACGGCAGAGATATATCGCCCTCTGGGCTAAAGCGAGGCAGGCCTAAAGCCAAACAGGGCTGGCGGCTAGCGCAGCGCGACGCGGCCGCCGCGGCTGATGAACACTTTCGCATCGTCGACCACCCAGGGCGTACTCCAGTTGACCCCGTCGTCACCGTTGACGACGTTGTAGAAGAAGGAGCGAAAGCGCTTGCCGTGGTAGCCGTAGGGCATTTGCGAAGTGATGTAATCGGCTTGGGTTAGATCTTCAACTCCAGGTTTGGCGTAGTAGTGCACCAAGCCATCGGCAGAGAAGGACATGCCCAGCGTCCACCAGCCGGTGGTGGTGATGTGCGGCCCTTTGGCATCGCCGCCATTGCGATCGGCGCGGATGCGGAAATAGGCAAAATCGTGCTCTTTGCCGGTTTCGTGTTTGCTCTCCAAGATGATGAACAGGCCCGGCCAGTACACTCCCTCCTCGTCCTCGTCCTCCTTTTTGGAGACAAAGAAGCGCTTGGGGTTGAACTTGGGAACATCGGTCTCCAGGGCTACGCGGAATGCGAAGTGTGGTCCACTGCGGTGTTCCCACTGGTCGATCGGCGGCAGGAACACGCGAGTGGTTACGCTGGGTCCTTGAGCGATGTCGATCGGTCCGCCGAGTTGATACTGAACGTTGCCAATGAAGTCCTCTTGGTGCATGGTGTGGCTGGGACGATTAGGAATGCCAGTGTGCAAGGACTGCAACAGCAAAGCCCCTTGGCTGCCCGGCAGGCCTCCCGCAGGCGTTTCGACCCGCTGCACTACGTCGGGATGCCCGCGCTTGATGCCTTCGAACCAGCGCCCATTTTTCGACTTGCCAACCGGCGTGTTTTGCCGCTTGTCGATGTCGCCGGTGCTCTTGGGGTTATTGGGAATGTATTCCCAGTCGGGGTCCTCAAAGTCGTCGCCGACCTGCGTTAGCACCGACCCGGTGCCCGGTACAAATGCCGAACCTGGAGCTTGTGCCAGAGCGAGTGCTGCCAGCGAGCAGGTCATGCATATTCCCGCGATCCATGTAATTGCCGTCGTGCGCATTGAGCGATTCCTTTCGTGATCAAACAACCTTGCCGCTCAGCAACTGTCCAGAGCCTGTCCAGTGCCGGGCGAAGTGTTCAACTACGCCCGAGCATCTCAACCGTCGCGTAGAGAGCGTCCTGTTAGGATGTCTATCGGACGTTGGACGCATTATATTCGTCACAAACTGCACACAAATTTGCCAAGCCTCGCAAAGTCGATCTGGCTTGCCCAATTTCCAACGTTCATGGTAGAACATGCCGCGTTTCAGTTATTCCGTTCAGTGAGGCATAGCCAGCAATGATCGACGTTCAACAAGTTTTGGAATTGCACGAGCGGACGGTCGCTCTATGGCACTCTCAGCCGATCAGCAATGATTATGAGGGTGTGATGCAATTGGTCTGTCAGCAGCACATTTTCAACTACGAACTGTGGCACCAGGAGGACATTGCGCGCAGTCACAACGTGAGCGACGCGGAGATCGCGCGCGTCAAGCGGGCTATAGACGGGTTGAACCAGGCGCGAAACGACCATATTGAGAAACTGGACGACTGGCTGACTGAGCAGCTAAACGCTCATCAGATTGCGCCCGCGGCCCAAGCCTCGCAAAATACCGAAACGCCGGGCAGTGCCATCGATCGACTGAGCATCATGTCTTTGCGGTTATACCACTACCGCGAACAGCTCCAACGAACCGACACCGATGAGGCGCACGCCGCCAAGGTGCAACTGCGGCTTGCACTGTGCGAAGAGCAACGTCGCGATCTCAGTCGCTCGCTGGCTGATCTGCTGACAGATATACTAGCTGGCCGACGCGTGCATAAGACCTATCGCCAGATGAAGATGTATAACGATCCCTCGCTCAACCCCTATCTGTATCAACAGCCGGCGAAATCGCCGGCTTAAGGTGTGCCGTGCTTGTGGCCTAGCCGAAGCCGGAGCCGGGGCCGAAGCCCGAGTAGGAGCAGAGCCAGCTATGTTTCCATCGCGCTGGCTGACTTGGCCCAGCCCCAAGGCAGAAAGATCAG
>JBEBXX010000299.1:0-4365 GCA_040391435.1 Aureliella helgolandensis
CGTGTTTATGCCGTATTTATCCGCTGTTAATCCCGTTTTGACGGCACCGCAACCTTTGGCGCACTTGTTGCCTTAGGTGGCGTGGGTCCTACATTTATTCGGGAGATTTTAATGTCCGTTCGTTCTGCCAATCGAAATAATCTGTCCACCGTCGGCGCACCGCCGCAGCCGCAGCCACTCGCACGTCGCCTGCTAGCTGTAGTGATGGTGGTGTGCGGTATGGCTGCGATGGGCGGCTGCGGCTCCCAGCACTCGCAGTCGCACGGCACGGACTCTGCTGTGGGCGACGAACTCACGCGGGATGTGACTCTACTGAATGTCTCCTATGACCCAACTCGCGAGTTTTACGGCGAGTTCAACGCTGCATTCTCTGCCCACTGGAAAGAGAAGACGCAGCAGCGCGTGACGATCGAACAATCTCACGGCGGTGCGGGTAAACAAGCCCGAGCGGTCATCGATGGGCTCAAAGCCGACGTGGTCACGCTGGCGCTGTCGTACGATATCGATCAGATCGCGGAGCGGACCCAGCTTTTTCCTAGCGCCTGGCAATCCCGCTTGCCCAACAACAGTTCGCCCTACACTTCCACTATCGTGTTCTTGGTTCGCAAGGGCAACCCGAAGCACATCGAGGATTGGGATGACTTGGCGCGGCCTGGAATTGAAGTCATTACGCCCAATCCCAAGACCTCCGGCGGCGCGCGCTACAACTACTTGGCAGCTTGGGGCTATGCGCTCAAGCAACCTGGCGGCAACGAAGCGACTGCCCGAGCCTTTGTGACCGCGCTGCTCAAGAATGTTTCAGTGCTCGATTCGGGAGCGCGCGGTTCGACGACAACTTTTGTGCAGCGCGAAATGGGCGATGTGCTGTTGACCTGGGAAAACGAGGCCTTCTTGGCCGTCAACGAACTGGGGCCGGATAAGTTGCAGATTGTGGTGCCTTCCATCAGCATCCTCGCCGAGCCGCCCGTGAGCGTGGTCGACGGCAATGCCCAGGCACACCGAGTACTCGGCGTTGCTCAGGCCTACGTCGAATTCTTGTATTCGCCGGTCGGGCAACGACTGGCAGCCAAACACTACTACCGCCCAGCGACTGAACAGCATGCTGACGCGGCGGACCTGCAGCGTTTCGCTGAGCTTGAACTGTTCTCCATCGACCAACTCTTTGGTGGCTGGCAGGCCGCACACGCCAAGCACTTCAGCGATGGCGGGCTCTTCGACCAAATCTACAGTCCAGGAAATTAGGCCGCGCCACCAACCATTTTGGCCTGCGCAGCAGGAGGCTTTGTATGAAATACACTTTTCGCAAACATAGCGTCTTACCGGGGTTCAACCTAACCCTGGGCTACACGCTGTTGTACCTGAGTCTAATTGTGTTGGTCCCCTTGTCCGCGCTATTTATCAAGTCGGCGGGGATGGGGGCTGAGCAGTTCTGGCAGGCGGTCTCCAGTCCACGCGTGCTGGCGTCGTACCGACTAACTTTTGGTGCTTCGCTGCTGGCCGCGTCGATCAACGCCGTGTTTGGTTTTGTCGTGGCTTGGTCGCTGGTGCGATATCGCTTCCCTGGCCGGCGGTTGGTCGATGCGATGGTGGACTTGCCCTTCGCACTGCCGACGGCTGTGTCGGGCATAGCGCTCACGGCGATCTATTCCAAGAACGGCTGGATTGGACAGTACCTGGAGCCACTTGGAATCCAGGCGGCCTATTCGCCGCTGGGCATCGTCATCGCGCTGACCTTTATCGGGCTCCCATTTGTCGTGCGTACGCTGCAGCCGGCGATCGAGGATCTGCCGCGCGAAAACGAGGAAGCGGCCGCCAGCCTCGGTGCCAACCGCTGGCAAACCATGCGCTACGTGATCGTTCCCGCCGTGCTCCCCGCCTTGTTAACGGGCTTTGCCATGGCGTTCGCGCGGGCTCTAGGGGAATACGGTTCCGTCGTTTTCATCTCGGGCAACATGCCCATGAAGACGGAGATCACCTCGCTGCTGATCATCACCAAACTCGAACAGTACGACACAGCCGGGGCAGCCGCAATTGCACTCGTCATGCTCGTCGCCTCGTTCCTGATGCTGCTGGCCATCAACCTGCTGCAATGGTGGAGCGGACAGCGTCGTCGAGGTGTCGCATGAGCCACTCGCAAGCTAGCTCCGATGTCACTTCCAGCGCCACACTAGTGCCCGTCATACAAGTGACCCCAACGCCTGTAACCGCAACACACGTACCCGCGCCGCGAATCCCCGCAGCGACGATGCGTGAGGGGACGATGCGTGGGGCGACGATGCGTGGGGCGACGATGCGTGGGGCGACGGAGGAGCCCGTGTGGGTCAAGTGGTCGCTGATTGCGATCTCAGTCGGCTTCCTGACACTGATGTTGTTCGTACCGCTGCTAGCCGTCTTCGTCGAAGCCTTTCGCAAAGGTATGGGCGCATACCTTGCCAGTTTTTCCGATCCCTCGGCCATTGCCGCGCTCAAGCTCACGCTGATTACTGCGGGAATTGCCGTTCCACTGAATTTAATATTCGGGTTGGCGGCCGCTTGGGCGATCGCCAAGTTTGAGTTCTTTGGCAAGAGCGTGCTGATTACGCTGATCGATCTACCGTTTGCCGTTTCGCCCGTTATATCGGGACTGATCTATGTGTTGCTGTTTGGCATGCAGGGCTGGCTCGGCCCGTGGCTTGATGCGCACGACGTGCAGATCATCTTTGCAGTGCCGGGCATTGTTTTAGCGACGATCTTTATCACCTTTCCCTTCGTAGCTCGCGAGATCATTCCGTTGATGCAGGAGCAGGGGACCGAAGAGGAGCAAGCGGCGATTACGCTCGGCGCCAGTGGTTGGCAAGCGTTCTGGTATATCACGCTTCCCAACGTTCGCTGGGCGCTGCTATACGGCGTGATCCTGTGCAACGCGCGCGCCATGGGGGAATTCGGAGCGGTCTCGGTCGTGTCAGGACACATTCGAGGCAAGACCAACACGATTCCTTTACATGTAGAGATCTTGTACAACGAATACAATTTTGTGGCCGCCTTCGCGGTCGCCTCCCTGCTGGCGCTGTTGGCCCTCGTGACCCTGGTCGCCAAGAATATCGTCGAGTCGCGTATGCTCCGCATTAATTAGCCGTTCTGGCGTTAGCCACGGTTAATCGATATCACAACAGACTCTTGCCAGTGTGCTTATTCATCCTTCCGTTTCTAAATCATTTGCGCCGACTGCGGCAGAAGTTGCACCATCGTGAGCATTGAAGTTAAGCACCTATCAAAAACCTTTGGGAACTTCACAGCCCTCCGCGATGTGAGCCTGCGCGTCAACGACGGCGAATTGGTCGCGCTGCTCGGTCCATCGGGTTCAGGCAAGACCACCTTGCTGCGAATCATCGCCGGGCTGGAGTCGCCGGACGAGAATCCGGAGAGTCAAATTCTGTTCCATGACGCCAGCGTAAACGGCGAGCCGGTCGGCAAGCGGGGCGTCGGCTTCGTGTTTCAGCACTACGCCCTGTTCCGGCACATGTCCGTGTTTGAGAATATTGCTTTTGGACTGACGGTGCGTCCGCGGCACCTTCGGCCGACCAAGAGCGACATTCGCGATCGAGTCCAGCGGCTGCTCAAGTTGATCCAGCTAGAGGGCTTAGGCAATCGCTTTCCATCGCAGTTATCTGGTGGGCAGCGACAGCGCGTCGCCCTGGCGCGTGCCATCGCCGTGGAGCCTCAAGTGCTGTTGCTGGACGAACCATTTGGCGCACTGGACGCTCAAGTTCGCAAGGGGCTGCGCGATTGGCTGCGCCGGCTGCATGACGAAATTCACTTGACCAGCGTGCTGGTGACTCACGATCAAGAGGAAGCGCTCGAAGTGGCCGATCGCGTGGTAGTGATGAACCAGTCTCGCATTGAGCAAGTTGGCACGCCCGAGGAGGTCTTTCATCGCCCGGCCAGCCAGTTCGTAATGGAGTTTCTTGGGCAGGTCAATATTTTTCATTGCCGAGTGAAGGAGGGGCGAGCCTCGCTGGGTGAGTTGACCTTCGAATACCCAGGTTACAACGGCGTTCATGAGAAGGATGCCGCGGTGTACATGCGGCCACATGAGCTGGGCATAAAAAAGGCATCCGCCGATGGGACTGGCCTGCCAGCCCACGTGGCGCGATTGAATCCAGCCGGCGCGGTGGCGCGCGTTCATCTGACGCTTGTCGGCGGCGACAGCGTTCAAGTCGACCTCAGCCAAGAGAGCTTCCGCGAATTGGCCCTGTCGATCGGCGACCGCGTCTCGGTCTATCCCAAGCACGTGCGCATCTTTGTCCCCGACTACGCTATTTGATTCCCCCAGTGTCGCTTATCGCTCCGCGATCAGAATCCTCCCACAACAAACTCTCTCCCGTC
>JBEBXX010000300.1:0-4348 GCA_040391435.1 Aureliella helgolandensis
CGCCGATGTCGACAAATTCGATACCGCAGCCGATCTGCCGCAGTTTGCAGTACACGCGAGCCGCTTCCTTCATCGCGTTTTTAACGCGTTTGATATCCGTAATTTGCGAGCCGATGTGAAAATGCAACAGCTTCAGTTGATGATCGAGCTTGGCCTCGCGCAGCAACCGTAAGCACTCCAGGATTTCCGAAGTCGTCAACCCAAACTTCGCCGAGTCACCACCGGAGGAGGCCCATTTGCCCGACCCGCGCGAGTAGAGTTTGGCCCGCAGTCCGATCCAGGGAGCCACGCCAACCTCTTGGGCGAGCTTGAGAACCATCCGCAGTTCGTTCAGTTTTTCGATCACGATGGTCACGCGCTTGCCTGCCTTGACCCCCATCAGGGCAGTGCGCACGAACAATTCGTCTTTGAAGCCATTGCACAGCAGCAATGAATCAGGGCCCTGCTCCTGAGCGATGGCGGCATACAATTCAGCCTTACTGCCACACTCCAAACCGATCCTGCAGCGGCTCCCCTCGCGCAAAAACTCCTCGACAACTTCCCGCCGTGGATTGACCTTCATGGGGAACAGCGGATAGTGCTGTCCCGAATACTCGAATTCGGCGATGGCGGACTGATACGCGGCCGTCAGCACTCTCAGTTGACTGGTCAAAATCTGAGGGAAACGCAGCAACAGCGGCAGCTTGACGCGCCCTTTGGCGAGCAGATGATCGACGATCTCCTTCAGATCCGCATAGCGCACGTCCCCGTTGGCAGGGTGGACGATGATCGTCCCGCGAGAGCTAATATCGAAGTAACCTGCCGACCAATTCTCGACCCCGTAGGCCAATTGCACCTGCTGAAGTGTCTCTTCGTTCATTTAATGTTGGGTCCATCATTCTCGCCACACGGATAGGGAATCCCCGATTTTACCTCAGGAACCCAATTCGACGAGCCAAAACGTCGCCTCGGCGAGTATTTTCTCGATTAGGCCGATCGGAAGGCTTGTCGCGCTTCGCTGAGCCAGTCGATGTGGCCGTTTTCCGGTTGCGTGACCCAATATGCCTTTTGATTGTCGACGATTCTTAAACGACGGTTGTGCAACTTAGCCAAATGCTCGATGCGTTGGCGGTTGCTATAGGTCATCACTAGAAAATTCTCTTGGACCTGCAGGGCGCGGACAAACCAGATCGAGGCATCAATTTTCAATTCGGCTATTTGTAACAATAGCTTCACCGGCGGCGGTAGGCGGCCGAAGCGGTCGTCTAGCTCATCGCGAATATCATCCAATTCGCGCACGTCGGCAATGCGGCTCAGTCGACGATAGATATCGATCCGGTGCCGCAACTCAGGTACGTAATCCGGGGGCAAAAAGGCTTTTACTGGAATGTCGATCTCGACGTCCACCGACAGTTTGGGAGCTTGATGCGTCAACTCGCGGACTGCATTGCCCAACAGTTGGCAGTACAGTTCATAACCGATAGCCGCGATGTGACCGCTCTGCTGAGTCCCCAGTAGATTTCCGGCACCGCGGATCTCCAAATCGCGCATGGCGATGCCAAAGCCGGCACCAATCTGGCTGTACTCTTCAATGGCGTGCAGGCGTCGTGAAGCGTCGGGAGACAAGTGCTTGTGGCGGTCGACCAACAGATAGCAGTGGGCTTGGTGCTTGTACCGCCCGACGCGGCCTCGCAGTTGATGCAGCTCCGCCAATCCGTAGCGATTTGCCTCATCGATAAAGATCGTATTGGCGTTGGGGATATCCAGTCCACTTTCGATAATGGTGGTGGCTAGCAGGATGTCGTATTTGTGATCGATGAAGTCGACCATCACCTGTTCCAGCTCACCTTCGTGCATCTGCCCATGGCCGATAACCAGGCTGGCCTCGGGGACGATGCGTTTAAGCCGCGCGGCCAATTCCTCGATGTCGTTGACGCGATTATGCACAAAGTAGATCTGACCTCCACGATTCAGTTCGCGTAGGACGGCATTGCGAATCAACGTTTCGTCAAAGCGAATGGTTCGTGTTTCGATGCTCAGCCGGTCTTCCGGCGGAGTTTCCAGATTGGATATGTCGCGTACGCCGACCAGCGACATGTGCAGCGTTCGAGGAATCGGAGTTGCTGAGAGGGTCATCACGTCGACGTTTTCGCGGATGTGTTTTAGGCGCTCCTTGATTTCCACACCGAAGCGCTGCTCTTCGTCGATAATCAACAGCCCCAGGTTGTAGAACTTGAGCGATTTCGATGCGATGCGATGCGTACCGACGACGATGTCCACCCGCCCGCTGGCGATGCCTTTGACTGTTTCGCGGTGCTGCGCGGGAGTGGCAAACCGGCTGAGTTTCTCAATATCAAACGGGAACTCGGCCATCCGCTCGCGGAATGTCTTGTAGTGCTGCTCGGCCAAAACCGTGGTGGGCACCAACACGGCTACTTGATAGCCGCTATCGATGGCTTTGAAGGCAGCCCGCATGGCTACCTCCGTCTTGCCGAAGCCCACGTCACCGCAGATCAACCGATCCATCGGTCGCGTGATCATCATGTCTTGCTTGACCGACTCGATCGCCTTCAATTGATCGGGAGTTTCCACATAGGGGAACGATGCATCGAATTGATTTTGCCAAATGCTGTCACCGCCAAAAGCGATCCCCGGCAGGCTGCGTCGGCGGGCTTGCAGCTCCAGCAGTTCAACCGCCATATCCTGCACGGCGCTCTCAGCGGCCTTCTTTTGCTTGGCCCATGAGAGTCCACCGATCTTCGCCAATTTGGGGCGGCTCTTGGTCCCGCCCACATAACGCTGGATCAACTCGATCTTGGAACTCGGTACAAACAGCTTCGTACCGCCATCGAACTCGATGACCAAGTGCTCGAACTTCTGCCCGTGTTTCTCCAGCAGTTCCGTTCCTCGGTAGACACCGATGCCATGCGACAGATGCACTACCAGGTCACCCGACTTGAGATCTAGAAAGCTGTCGATCGGCTTGCTCTTCGAGCGTTTGGTCACGCGACGAACATGCGAGCGACGGAGCAATTGTCCGGCCGTCAACACGAACATGCCATCGGGCATGACCTCAAAGCCACTTTGCAGTTGGCTCACTACGACCGATAGTCGATTGTCAGCGGCGGCTCGCGCAGGGGCCAGCAATTCTTGCAGCCGCGCACGCTCGCCGTCATTCATGGCCACAACCACCGCTGAGCGCTGGCCGACGTGCTGATCGATATCCTGAGCCAACTTTTCTAAGTCGCCGCCGATGCGCTCTACGTTGCCCAGCGGCAGGCGCAGCAGCTCACCCAGATAACCTTCGTCGGCCAATTGCGAAGCCAGCACCATCTGCCGCTCGAGCAGGCGCTGCCAGAGCGACTGTGGTGCCGCAAAACGCTCTGGAAAAGGAATGCGCTGCAGAAACATCTCCGCTGCCGACATAATCGCCGGGCGCTCGAAGACCACCACCAGCGTCTCCTCGGCCAGATAGTCTAGCAGCGAACCATCCTGAGCCACCGAGCCTTGGACGGCCAGCAACTGCAGTCGCTCGCGCTTCTCAATACTTCGCTGCGACACGACATCGAAAGATCGCAGCGATTCTATCTCATCGTCAAACAGTTCGACGCGAACCGGCAGCGGCTCGTCGGGAGGAAAAATGTCTAAGATGCCACCGCGAACCGCGAACTCGCCAGGCAACTGCACCGAACTGGTCGAGTGATATCCCGACAGCAGCAGCCACTTGCGCAGTCCGATCAGGTCGATGCGTTTGCCTGAGACCAGGACCTGTTTATCTCCCTCAAGCGACTGCGGACTAGGCACGCTGTGCATCAGAGCCGGCAGAGTGGTCGTCAGCACGGGCGGGCTGTTACTGGACAGCTCTGAGCTATCTTTGCCGCCATCTCCTTCAGCGGCTGCACTGCTGAATTTGTACAGGCGGCTGAGGACGTGCAGACGCTGAGCGGTTTCCTGATGGGCCAGCGATTCGAGTTCGGTCTCCTCGCTGCCCGGCGGAAAAACATCGACGCCGTTACCGGTCAACTCGCCCAATTCCGCCGCCACCGTTTCCGCATCGGCCATCTGAGGCACGATGATCAACAGCGGACGTGGGTCGCGTTTGAGCCAAGCTGCCAGAGCGGGGGCCAGGGCTCCCAACCACAAACCCTCGAGCGAGAGCCGTCCTTCCCGTCGCACCTGCGAGCAAGCTTTGTGCAGCGCAGCGGTTGCGGCTAACTGGCCAACGGCATCGGCCAGCGTCGCGGGCGAAGCCGCAGCTTCGCGTTTAACACTGAGTACAGCGCGACGCTTGGTCATGCCGAGTGAGTCCATCCCATGGATATTCTTTTATTGTCCCGCATATTTTACCTGGCTACTGTACCTCCACAAG
>JBEBXX010000301.1:0-4348 GCA_040391435.1 Aureliella helgolandensis
GGGTGTGCTGCTGTTGCTGGGCATTGCCTCGAACAAGTTCTCGGCGCGCATGGGCGTGCCGGTGCTGTTCATCTTCCTCGTCGTGGGCATGCTGGCCGGCTCCGAGGGGATAGGCGGGATTGAATTCGAGAACTACTCGTACGCTCACGGCATCGGTAGCGTGGCCCTCTGTCTGATTTTATTTGATGGCGGCATTCGCACCCCCATTCAGTCGATTCGGGCTGCTTGGAAACCGGCTAGTGTGCTGGCCACCGTGGGAGTGGTGATTACGGCGGGAATCACTGGCCTAGCCGCCTCGTGGATGCTCGGGCTGTCGATGTTAGAAGGGCTCTTGCTGGGCAGCATTGTAGGTTCGACCGATGCTTCGGTAGTGTTTGCGGTACTCCGCAGCGGCGGTGTCAATATTCGTCCCAGACTGGCCAGCACGCTGGAAGTGGAGAGCGGTTCCAACGATCCGATGGCCATTTTTTTGACCGTGGGCATCATTCAGATTCTCTCGGGTGAGGCCCCGATGGGGCTGGGCTTCTTCACTTTATTTATCAATCAGATGGTCGTTGGGACGCTGGGCGGCCTGCTGATCGGCTGGGGTGGTTCGTGGATGCTCAAACATATTCGCCTAGAGTCCGCGGGTCTGTACCCGGTTTTGGCCACCGCGTTGGGATTGTTCTCGTTCGGCTTTGCGGCGGCCTTCGGCGGCAGTGGCTTCTTGGCGGTATATCTAACGGGCATCGTCATTGGCAATAGCCATCCCGTGTTTCATCGAGGCATCCTGCTGTTTCATGACGCGGTCGCATGGATCTGCCAGATCTTGATGTTTACCGCCTTGGGCATCCTATCATTCCCCAGTCGCTTGCTCGAGGTGGCTGTGCCGGCGCTGCTGATTTCCGGCGTGCTGATCTTTGTCGCACGGCCCGTCGCTGTTGCGGTGTGCGCCTCGTGGTTTCGGTTTTCGCTTCGCGAGCTGACGTTCCTATCGTGGGTGGGGCTCAAAGGGGCCGTGCCGATCACGCTGGCCACCTTCCCTATGTTGGCTGGTCTACCGGGCGCGTCGATAATGTTTGACACCGTCTTCTTTGTGGTGCTGGTCTCGGCGCTGGTTCAAGGCTGGACGCTCCCCGCGTTGGCGCGCTACTTAGATTTAGAGGTCCCCTCTCGATCGCCGCCACCCATTACGCTAGAGATCAGCTCGCTACGCAATGTGGACGGCGACATCGTCGACTATTTCGTCGACGATGGATGCCAAGCCGCCGGGCAATTGATTCGCAATCTGGCGCTCCCCGAAGGCGTAGTGATCGGCCTGATCGTGAGGGACGAAAAAATTGTCCTGCCACAGGGACGATCGCTACTCCTGCCGGGCGATCACGTAGTCGTCGTACTGCATCCGCAAGTCCGAGTGTTGGTCGATCGGGTATTCGCGCACCGCAAAATAGCCTCGGCCCCGTTGCCCGCGGAGCTGGAATTCCCGCTGCGCGGCTCGATCCGAGCTGGCGAGCTGGAGCAGTTCTACGGATTGGAACTCGATGCCAATCCGCATGCGACGCTCGACGAACTCATTCGCAAGCAGCTCCCAGCAAGTGAGCTGAAAGTGGGGGCCGAAGTGCGTTTCAATCAGCTTGCGTTTCGCGTGCGAGAGGTCTCCGCTGAAGGTTTTATCGAATATGTTGGCATGACCATCTGCACTCTACCTCTGCCAAGCGATGCGCTGGTGAGCACCACCAACGCTGCGCCAGATCATCGGCCACTGTAAGAATGGGCACTCCACGCGGTAACTCGCCAGGGTCGTTCCGACGCCAACTGATCTCACCACCCATAGTGAGTGCATTCGGCCGCTCTGCAAAAGCGGATCAGGCCTATTAGAATAGGGCTTCCGCGTGGCCTCATCGCGCTGCCTGTCGTCCTAAGCCGGTGTTCTCTTAACAAAACGTTTGCTCGTGATCGTCGATCAATCCACAGACACTTCGTCGATACCGCTCGAACGGCCGGCTTCGATCCGGCGCCACCTCCCGTTCACGCCCAATCTGGGCTGGATGCTGCCGGAGTATATCGTTGGCCCTGAGAACGAAACGCTGCGCTATTTGTTTAGCGAGCAGACGTTGCCTCGGCTCGAGCAGCTCTCGCCCATCGTCCTTTACGGCGATAAAGCGGTCGGGAAAACCGCCTTGTCGATCACTTTAGCGGCCTCATGGGCGCGGGCCACCTCGCAGCGCCCGTTATGCTTCACTCATGGACAGACGTTCGCAAAGGACTACTCTGCCGCGGTCGAAATCGATGATTTAGATTCGTTCCGCCAACGCCACCGAGCTTGCAAGCTGTTGTTGATCGACGATTTAGAAGCCTTGGCTCAGGCTCCGGCATCGCAGGGCGAATTGGTAGCTACGCTCGATGTCATGGCCGAACTGACGTGTCCGGTGATTATAACACTCAATCGCCTGCCGGCGATGATCGGTGGGTTCAGTTCCGCGCTGTCCAGTCGCTTGTCCGGCGGCTTTTCCGTACCGCTATTGAAGCCCAGCACGGCCACGCTGGCACGGCTAGTACCGGCTCTGATTCAGGTGATCGATCCAGAGCTGGCCGTCGAACCTCTGCTCGAGCTGTGCCTGAGCCTGTCAGCCAAGAACCTTTCGGTGCCTGATATCCACAAAGTCGTAACACTGGCAGCCCAGAACAACAACGTTGCGGGCCAGATCGACATGGACGTCATCGGCTTGCTGGCTCAGCAATTGTTCTCCGGCGAAGGCCCTACATTGCCGGCTATCGCTAAAGTGGTAGCTCGCAAGATGCAAGTTCGTTTGACGGAGATGCGTGGCGCGACGCGTCAGGCCAAAATCGTTCGCGCCCGCGGTCTGGCGATCTTGCTCTCGCGTCGCCTAACCGGTTCGAGCCTGCAGAAAATTGGCGAATACTATGGCGGCCGCGACCATTCGACCGTCATCCACGCCTGCCGCAAAACGGAAAAACTCGTCAGCAGCGATACTGACTTGGCCAATCTACTACTTGAGGTGCAGGCCGAAGTACTGCAGAGTTGAGTGGCATTTCCCTGCCTGCGGGCAGTCCACTGGATGAAATCTGCTGAACCATCAGCCGGACCTGCAATCCTAAGTTCGTTGCGAGCCGACGTCGCTAAAGAATCCATAAGCCGCAGAGGCAGCCAAGAAGGGCTGTGGAAAACGTGTTGCCGGCCAGTCGATGACTGTCGGCCGATCGGAGGCGATTTGTAGCGGTTGGGAGCGGATGTCAACAACCTGCGTTTAGTGAACCGCGGGCCGACATCGGCTGACCGGCTTCCGACGACTTCTCCACTGTTAGTTGGCTGATGGTCGAGCCTCTTAAAGCGTGCCTGATACTGCTCTTAAGGCTGCCGGATGGGTTGTGGAAAACTCAATTCGCGAGCCTCTTAATACTAATGATATTTTAAATATATAGAGGGAAAGTCAGAAAACCTCAGCAGGCCAGACAGCTCCTCCCGGCTCTGTTCGAACTCGCACCCATCGCGCTCCGCAGTGAAGCGGTCGTGACGCATGCCCGCAGCGCCACCTGCGTCGCTACGACTGGCTCGAGCATCACCGCGGATTCGTTTAACCGAGCCAAACCCAGCCTTGACCGGGTTTTGCTTCTAGTGAAGTGACTGTAAAACAACAGGTTACGTCAAATATTAAGATCATCGTCATGGAGTCACGTAGGTCATGAAAATAACTTGCGATCGCGAAAAGCTAGCATCTGCCTTCCAGTTGGCAGGGAGCGTGGCGTTGACCCGCAGCCCTAAAGAGGTGCTGCAGAACATAAAAATCGAAGCCGATGAGAGCCGTGTGATTCTGATGGCGACGGACATGGAGACGGGCATCCGCATCGAAGTCGAAGGGGTCGAGGTGCAAACGCCGGGTAAAGCCTTGCTGCACGTGGCTCGCGTCGGGATGATCCTGCGAGAGAGCAACGATGATCAGTTAACCTTTGAATCGGACGGATCGGCGACCGTGGTCAAGGGCCAACATTCGGAGTTCAATCTGCCGAGCATGAACCCCGACGAGTTCCCGACGGTGGTCGGGTTCGAAGAGGAGAAGTATCATGAGCTGCCGGCTCGACTGTTCAAAGAGATGGTCAAGCGGACCGCCTTTGCAACCGACCCGGACAGTTCGCGTTTCGCTCTGGGGGGCGTGCTGCTGGAACTCAACGGCGAAGAGGTCTTGGCGGTGGGCACTGACGGCCGGCGTCTGGCGCGCGTGCAGGGTACTGGAAAGAGTATCGGCGGGCATCAAACCAGCGGCAATGCGACGATTATTCCCACGCGCTCTCTGACGCTGATGGAGCGTTCGATCGGTGACAAGGAGGAGGTCATTCAAATAGCGTCGCG
>JBEBXX010000302.1:0-4334 GCA_040391435.1 Aureliella helgolandensis
ACTCGATCTCGATCGCATACACGCTGCCGGTTCGCGAGCGACTGGCGCAAGAGGCGAACGTATGGCGGCCAGCGGTCAATTGTGGGCCGACGACCCGCGGTGTAGCAAATCTCGATGCATGGCTGGGCGACCGACAGTGGGACGTGATCCATTTTAATTTTGGACTGCACGATCTGCGGTGGATGCCAGTAAAAGACTCTGCACGCGACGATGCAAAGGCGGAGGAAGCACCTCAGGTCTCATTGAAGGATTACGAGGCGAATCTGCGCCAGATCGTAGCTCGCCTAAAGAAGACCGGGGCCACGTTGATTTGGTGTGAAACAACACCAGTCCCCGCCAAGTCGGCGCACCGACTTGAGGCAGACGAGGAAAATTACAACGCCGTGGCGGCCAAGGTCATGCGCCAAATGGGCGACGTTCTTACAGACCCTCTGCATGACTTCGCCCAGTCCAAAGCTCAGCAATTGCCTGCCAATGTGCATTACACACCCGCCGGTTCGGAGCAGTTGGCGGATCAAGTTGCCTCCAGTATTCGTTCGGCATTGGCGCATCGATCCGCCGCTACTCAGCCCGCAGCTACAGACAAATAGCGAATTGCTGCGCGATTGATCCATGGTCGTCCGACCGCTCCGGCGGTCGGAAAACCACTTGCTGTAAGGCCCCAGGTGGCAGTTGTTTATTTCTGACTAGCTGTGTCGGCTCGTTGTGCCAGCTCCTCAAACATGCTCACTAGAGTATCAGCAATTTTGACCGATGCCTGAACTTCGACGCGGTTGGTGCCGAGCCAAGTTTCATAGCCGCCCAAGCGATGCTGCTCGGGGGTCGGTAGATAGCCGTAGCTGCCGTTGGCCAACTCCATCGTGAAGCTCGGCTTAAAGGGATTGCGGGACTTAAGCTCCAGGCCGGTTTCAGAGAATACTTCAAACGGGATGGCGGCAATGCCCAGGTCGCCGATCCGCACGGCTTGCAGTATGACGTGAACCGTATCGGGGGCCTCCAATTGTTGTATTGCCTTGCCGGCGTAGTTCCGCTCGTGCGGAAACTCTTCGCGATACTCCGGATCGGCGAGCACTTTTTTAGCGTGAGCAAGCTGTGCCGGTGTCGGCTTGCGGACGGCCAGTTCAAGTTCCCGTTGACGCATGTCGAGTGGCACATGGTCGTGCCAATCAAGGTTTTTATACTCTCCAAAGACTGCCTGGGCGCATTGGTCGGCGACCAGTCGCATCTTTTCGTAAGGCTTACCTCGCTTACTTGGCTTGGAGTAATCGTTGTTATTGATGTTGCCGCTGGTACCGTTGCTCATGGCGGCTACAAAGGGAGGATCCAATCGATCGGCATCTAACAATTCCTGAATGCGATCGCAAAACATCGCAAAGTAGTCTGCCGAAATATCGTTGGGCCCTGTCCCGCCGACGTAGTGCAGCGAGTAGTTGGCCAGCAAGGCCAAAGGACGACCATCGAGATTCTGGATCGCCAGGAAGGCGATCTGTGGATCGACGGGACTGGCCGGCTCCAGCAGATCGGGGCGGTTGCCCGGATTCATCTTGGCCTGCTCCAGCTCTCCGAACGGGCTGAAGACCGCGCTGCCGGGTGTCAGCAACCAGCGTCGGCTGAACACCTGATCGGGCAAGTCGACTGTGCCCCAGGCTAACTGCGCCGGCTGGAGATTGTGAATCGCGCCTTGCACACCATCGGCAATGCGATGAATCACGAAACGTTGATACTCGGAAAACTCCGGCTCGGGTTTGAAACCATTCTTCCACCCGGCTCGCACCGACGAGTGGGTATGCGTACATGAGATGAGAATTCGATCCGCCGGCAGCCCAGTCGCCTCGGTCACTTGCCGTTTGGCTTCGTCCAACACTTCGCGGCTGATGCCGATGTTGTCGAGGACTACCAGTGCGATCCGCATCTGCCCGTCGTCCAGTACGAAGCATCGCGCGTGCAGTTCGTCGTGAACGTACTTGCCCGGCGGGGGCGTACCGAAGTTGCCGACCAAGCCCTCGCCCAGCCAAGGGGTAATGTTGGCAGTGGCCGACCCGGCCAGCAACGGCTTGCGATCGGAGGTTTCAGCGGCAGCAGCGATGGGCAGCAGACTTGTTGCCAGTGCTAGAAATGTCAAGCGAAACATGTTCGTCTCCTTAAAGTGTCGGTTTGGTTGTTAGTTTGTGCAGGTGATATTCGCCGCTGGCGTATGCATCCTGCCTGGACTTGGAAATTTACGGGTGCGTCGCAAGCTGGAAGCTTACTTCAGGTGGGGTATGCATCCTGCTTGCCTTCGGTGTTATTAGTTGGGTCGCAAGCTAGAAGCTTACGCCACCCGCAAGCTAGAAGCTTACGCCACCCGCAAGCTAGAAGCTTACGCCACTCGCGTTGCCTATTTTAGCAACCATTCTCTGGCTGCGGCTTGCTGCTGGTGGGAGTCACAAGCGAACGCTTCTATGCGATCGGGCTGGGAAGCAGCGCAGCCACGATGGGGCCGCTGCCGTGCCAGCGTGACTACTTCGAGTGCAAGATCTCGCTCGCGATGCGGTGACACTGGCTGAGGTAGCCACTGCCAAACATGTTTAGATGGTTGAGCAGATGATACAGAACGTAAATGTTGATGCGTCGTTCCCATCCTGCGGCCAGCGGCCAAGTGGTTTGGTAGGCAGCATAGAACTCTGCCGGGCAGGAACCGAACAGCTTCAACATTCCAAATTCGGCTTCACGACATCCGTAATATACTGCTGGGTCGATGATCACCGGCACGGCTTCACGATGCCTGCGCTTGGCGCTGAATAGATAACCGAATAGATAATTGCCGCTCCATAAATCGCCGTGCAGCAGCGACGTTTCATCTGCGCGACCGGCCAACAGTTGTGACAGCGCAGCGATGATCTCCTCGGCCTGACGACGTAGCTTTGCGTCGGCTAGCCGCTGGTCGACGGCCCATCGAAGCTGATAGCCGATACGGTTTTGGGCTACAAATTCGCTCCAACTGCGGGCTGCCGTGTTGGGCTGGATGGCGGAGCCTAGGAAACTGGCTCGCGGCCAACCAATTCTGTTGCCGGCGGTAGCGCGGTGCAGCTCTGCTAATTGCCGTCCGAAGTCGCTAAAGCTTTTTTGCACTGGTGGCTCCGCCTGTACCCACTCGGTAACCAGCCATGACCGCTCGGCCGCTGTCCCCACAGCGATCGGCTGGGGTACCGCAATGGCTTGGGCCGCCGCTAGAGCCTCCAGGCCATCTCGCTCACACTCAAAGTTATCAGCAAAACTGGTCGTGTTTGATTTGGCGAAGAGCGTGCAATTGCCTAGCCGGTCTGACGCCAGTGCAATTTGCATGGCATGACTGATGCAGCCACCACTGAGCAATTGAACTTGGGATATGCGGGCACTCGGGTCGATCAGGTGACGAAAAGCGGACGAGACCTCAGCAGCCGTCGGTGGTTTCATAGGTGGCTTGGCCTGAGAGGGTGCGATCGCATTGGGTTCTGGTACGAGCTGCAGAGTCAGCTTGCAACCGGTGGCAGACAGCGACGGGGAATTTCAGTTTTGCGTTGGACTGCACGTGCGCATCGGGCTTGAATCACTTATATTGACCAGACGAGATCTACAGCATGAGTTGCTAAGGCCTCAAAATCTTTGACAGGTTTAGTGAAAGGAACTCTGCGATGCGACGCATGCTAGTGGTGGTGATGTTTGTGTCTTGGTGCGCTGTAACGATGCTTTCAGCAGATCGACTAACTGCACAGGACGCCAAGAGTCAAGATGCTCAGGTGTCTGATCTCCACAAGTCTCTATTGGGTGCGTGGGTGTTAGTGGGGCAGCCGGGCGACACCAGTGAACCGCAGGCCGATGCACAAATGAAATTCTGGGGGCTCGGCCACTTTGCCGTTACAAAACGCAACGCGGCAGCTAATGCGATTGCCTACCATCATATGGGAACTTACACCTTGGATGGTGACCAGTACGTGGAGAGCGTGACGTATGCCATCGGTGAAACCGAATCGCTGGTTGGCAAGTCGTTCAAATTTCGCATAGAGGTCGATGGCGATACTTATGTCCAACATGGCGTAGACAATCCCTACAGTGAGCAATGGAAGCGTTTGCGCGGCGGCGATGGTAAGGCTTCGCCAAGCAGCGATGCAGAACGCGAGCAGGATCACTCGGCGGAAGAAAAAAATGATAAGCAATTTGCCGTTCCTGCGGATGCTACTACGCCGGAGCTGATCAAATTCATGGATCGCGTCCGCCGCATAGCACCCACTGAGCGCACAGCAGAAGGGGTTCGCAAGCATGCGCGTAAAGTCTTTGGCGCGATAGTCGAAGCCGCCGACATCGTGATCGCTCGC
>JBEBXX010000303.1:0-4317 GCA_040391435.1 Aureliella helgolandensis
TCGCGCGACCGCGCCCAAATTTGGCCTCCACAAAAATTTTTGGGCGCCGGGGGGGTTGTTTGGGGCGGCCGCGGGCCCGCGGCGGATGAGCGGAAAGGAGGGAGCGTCAAGTAAATGACGCTCCTCGCTTCGACCAAACTTATAGCTGCTGAGCGACCCTGTCAAAGGTCGACTGGGCGTTGGTACCGATAGCGGTAATAGCGCTCAAGCAGGTAACGACGATGAGAGCCAACATAACTGCATATTCAACAGCAGTTGGGCCGTCTTCCGACTTCAGGAAACGATCGACTTTGTTCACGAAATTTTTCATAGCATGCTCTCCTAGAACAGTTCGCCCGAACAATCGGGCAAAACGCGAAATTGAAAATGCGAGCTTCCGACGTTTGACTTCGCCACCGCTGTCATAGTCGAGGAGCCCACCACATCGCTTGCCGATCGGCCCTCCTCAACGCGAGGGGGCCATTGCGGCACTCAATTGAAACTTAGGACAGGAATCGCCAATGTCAAATTTGAGTTATGGGAAAGCTACAAGAATCGTGTACTTTTTTCCGGATAGGTAGACGCTACTGTCCGCTTGGCGTGGATGTTGACATAATCGCTACGAGCTAAATCCCAATCCTGCTACGTGTAGGCCGCTATGCCGATCCATCTGCTGAGTCTCGTGCCGCGACACTTCTGGTTTCCGATTGGCCTTGCCGCCGTTGGGCTCAGCCATTTGGCGCTGGTGCTGGATTTCTCCTCTGCAGAATTGTTCCCCGTAGTGGTCACGGCAATGTGCCTGATGTGCACTCAGCGGCATGTGGCATGGCTGACCATTGCTGCCATCCTGACTGCCGTGTGTTGTGGGCTGGGTCAGTTCGCTGCGGATTCAGTCACGTCGGGATGGCCCGTCGCTGTTGCGCATGCGGCTCTGGGCAGCGCGCGATTGGCCTTTGTGCGCAGCCCGCTAGGGCGGATCCATGCCATGCAGCGCTTGTCGCGCCGCCTGCGGCGACAATCCGAGCAGTTGCAGGCCGCCATCGAGAACCAGGAATCCACGCGGCGCACCGTTCAGCAGTTTGAGTCAGACCGTCGGACGCTGCTCGACCACCTGCCGCTGCACGTCGTGCGCAAAGATCTCGAAGGCCGCTTCACCTTCGTCAGCCAGTCGTTCTGCGATTTCGTGGGACGACCCATGCCAGAGATTTTGGGCAAGACCGATAGCGACCTGTTCTCCGAAGAGTCCGCCAGGAAATTCATCGCCGACGATCGCAAGGTGATGTCTCAAGGGGTGGTCTTTAACGACGTGGAGAGCAGCCAACTGCCCAGCGGCGAGATGAGCTATATGCAAGTTCGCAAGGCCCCGCTGCTGGCTGCAGATGGAAAGATTATCGGAGTGCAGGGCATCTTCTGGGACGTGACTGAAGAATTTACCAGGCGGAAAGCCCTGCAGAGAATCGAGTCGTTGGCGCATGCCCTGATCCATGCCGCCCTGGACGCTGTACTCATCGCCGATGATGAGGGACGAGTGCTAGAGGCCAATCCGGCCACCCAGAGCATCCTGGGGTTCGCACCGGGCGACGCGAGCAATCATCCGCTGCTGGGGAGCATCATGCAACCCACCACAGAGGAGCGCGGCGGTCGCAGCACCGACCTCCAAGAGGATCCGCCCAGCTTCCTCCGCAAGACGCCTATCAACGAGTTTCTGAACGAGGCTACCGGACGGCGCATCGAGGCGCGTCTCCGGCGACAGCATGACGGGTGGTTCGAAGCGGAGATATCTGCCCATCCGCTGGATGTGGAGGGCCGCCAGAACTGGGCCATCTTTATTCGCGACATCACCAAACGCAAACAGGCCGAACGCGAGCTGCGGGCCGCCAAAGAAAGCGCCGAGCGCGCCAATGCGACCAAGAGCGAATTTGTAGCCAATGTCAGCCACGAACTACGCACCCCTCTAACCGGCATCATCGGTCTGCACGAACTGCTGGCCAACGGTCCGGTCGATGACCGCCAGCTCCACTATTTGGAACTAGCAAAAATATCAGCCGGCAATCTGTTGACCTTGATCGACGATCTTCTGGACTTCTCCAAAATCGAAGCCGGCCATGTGGATATCGAAGCGATTGAGTTCGATGTGATCGATTGCGTCGAGGAAGCCGGGCTGGCGCTGGCCGCGCGTGCACAACTGCGCGGCCTGGAGCTATTGTTTGACTTTGAACGCGGGCTGCCACGACGTGTCGTCGGCGACCCGCACCGCATCAACCAGGTCCTGCTAAACCTGATCGGCAACGCGATCAAGTTCACCGCTAAGGGAGACATTCGCATTTGCGTTCGCCGCGCGGCTCAGCCCGCCACGTCCGGAAACCACCCGTCAACTCTGCCGACTGCGTCGCCCAAGGATGTACCCGTAGTGCGCTTGCGCTTTGAAGTCCACGATACCGGAGTGGGCATCCCCATCGAGCAGCGCGAGATGATCTTCGAAGCCTTCCGGCAGGCCGACGCGAGCACGACACGGCGCTACGGCGGTACCGGTCTAGGCCTGACCATCTGCCGCGATCTAGTCACCAAGATGGAAGGCGTCATCGGCATCGCCCAGTCCCGACGTTTGTCTGGCGAAGCCGCGGCGGGAAGCTGCTTTTACTTCGAGCTTCCACTGCCAGTGCCCGACGAACCGGTGCTCGCCGAACAGGTGCTCCGTAGCGCATCGGAACCACGCCCCGCGGCCGCGGACGGCAAGCCGGTGTACCACATCGTGCTGGCGGCCCACGCCTGTCCATGGCGCGAATTATTGAGCCGCGAACTGCAAGAGCTTGCGCACCCGGTTACGCTGCTGACTCCGCAACAATTGGCTTTGCGCCAACCCGCCCACCTGTTCAGCGCTGGCAATCGAACGATAGTCATCGCAGACTACCAGGAGCTGTGCGCGCTCACATGGAGTGCTACCCCGGTAGTCTACAAGTGGGTGCTGCTCAACGCCCTAGCCTATGCGCAGCCGCACGCTACACCGGACTGGCTAGCGCACGCGGAGGTGGCTTGGTTGACGCGTCCGATCTGCCGCCATAGTTTAGCACAAGCTCTAACTGTTCAAGCTTCCGTCAGCGATGCAAGCAGCGCGAGCCAGCCGGCTGCCATGCCACATCGTTCAGCGAATCTACTGCTGGTGGAGGACAGTCCCATTAGCCAAACCGTTCTGCGAGATATGCTACAGGGCTTGGGGCACCGTGTCTCGATCGCCAGCCATGGGCGCGAGGCCATTCAGGCTTGCCATAAGACACAGTTCGATCTGGTGCTGATGGACATCCAGATGCCCGATATGGATGGGCTGGAAGCCACACAAGCGATTCGGCGACAGGAACAAGGCAGCCAGCAGCGACAGAGAATCTACGCCTTGACCGCGCACGCTAGCTCGCGCGACCGACAGCAATGCGAGGCGGCCAGCATGGACGGCTTTCTGGTGAAACCAATTACTCGCAGTCGCTTGGCTGCGGCCATTCAGCAAGCTCTTAGCGACGAACCGAACAATTCGTTCGCTCGCTTTTCGTCCGTCGAAAAATCGGCCAACCCAGGCGGAGCTGCTGACCCTACAGCCAGAACGACCACACAACCGCCAAGCAGTGCAGAGATGCGGACAGGGCTTGAGAGCCCTGTCGCCGCTTCGCCCAATGCGCGTCACATCGACGTCGGCCATGCGTTTGACTCAGCCCCTACGTGGCCCGAGCTAATCAAGTTGATGCATGACAATGAGGGCCTGTTGCGCGACGTGCTAACGCTGCTCATTCGTGAAATGCCACGCCTGGGGCGCAGTTTCCAGAATGGTTTAAAGGAAGGCAATTTTAGCGAGGCGCGCCGCGCGGTGCATACGCTCAAGAGCAATGTCCGCCATGTCGGCTTAAACAACATCGGCGAATATGCCCAGTGGCTGGAGCACTTGGCCCGCGATCAGCAAAGCGACTTGCTCAAGGCACACCTGGAAAATCTAGTAGCGTTGTCCAATGCCGTAGCCGACTGGGCTGAGCGTATGTTGAAAGCCCACTAGATCGCGCCGGCCACACAACTGTAAATAACACTTTCCACGGTGGAACTTGCAGGATTGCTGCAAAACCATGTTAGGCGACCAGCGGTGGCATGAAATCCAGGAGACTCATATGAGCACAGGTATTCCACAGGACATGGAGCCATTTGTACACCGAATGGTTTCAGGACGTAGATATCTGACCGAACAAGATGTGGTTAACGAAGGTTTGCGAATGTTACAGGCCCGCGAGACGCTTCGCGAAGAGGTGGCCAAAGGGTTCGCAAGCCTTGACGGGGGGCGAGGCGTGCCAGCAGAACAGGTCT
>JBEBXX010000304.1:0-4295 GCA_040391435.1 Aureliella helgolandensis
GAGCCCAGCCGCTGCCGGGCCGCCGCGAGCACGTCGCGCAGCACAAACAGTTGCTGAGCCGACTCGCGGTCCGGATTCAGCGCAGCGCAGCGCATCCCCTGGCGATAGCACTCGGCCAACACAGCTACCAACTGCAGCGAGCTGAACTGTTCGATGCGATGCGGCGTCGCGGCAGGCGTGGTGCTTGCTGCGGCTGCGCAGAATTGCTGAGCGTAGCGCTCGGCGCGCGCGCGATCGGAAAAAAGAGCTAGCGCGGATTGAGGTTTCTCCCCGGCGATACGCCAGACTGCCAACTGCGACGCTCCGGCCGCTGAGTGGGTGACAATTACCCAGGGCTCAAGCTCTGCGGGGGCTGGAGGATGGGCGGGTATGGCTGAATTCATGGCAGGCTCTCGGGCTGATCACTTTGGGGGAACACACTTGGCAGGCTGTCTAAACTGACGTATCTTGACGGCCTGAAATTGCTCAAAACTTTCAATTCCAGCGACTTTTCATAGACCAAGCCTATGCCACGCGACTTCCTCAAAGGCTGCCACGACTATTACGATGTGATCGTTATCGGTAGCGGTTTGGCAGGTATGACGACGGCCAATATCCTGGGTCGCGCCGGGCACCGTGTATTGTTGCTGGAGCAGCATTATAAGCTAGGTGGCTTGGCAACGTGGTTCCGCCGCCCAGGTAGCCACATTTTTGACATTTCGCTGCACGGCTTTCCCGCCGGCATGCTCAAAAGCTGCCGCCGCTACTGGAACGAGGAGATCGCCAGCAGCATCGTTCAGCTAAAAAACATTCGCTTCGATAATCCGATGTTTTCGCTGACCACCACCTTCAATCGCGAGGATTTCACGCGTTTGCTCTCGTCAGATTTCGGCGTGCCGGCTGAGAATGTCCAAGCCTTCTTCGAAGCCGCGCGTGGCATGAACTTCTACGACGATCAATCGCTGACGACGCGTGAACTGTTCGAGAAGTTTTTCCCTGGCCGCGAGGATGTGGTGCGGCTGCTGATGGAGCCGATCACCTACGCCAACGGCTCTACCCTGGAAGACCCTGCACTGACCTATGGAATTGTGTTTTCCAATTTCATGGCCAAAGGTGTCTTCATCTACGAAGGCGGCACCGACGACCTTGTTAGCAAGATGGAAGCTGAACTAAAACGCAATGGCGTCGATTGCCGCATTCGCTGCGACGTGAGCCAAGTAGAGGTTTCACCCAAGGGCGTGCACGCGGTCGTGGTCACCGGGCGCCGCAGCAATTCCAACCTGAATGCCACGATCTTCAATCTCGTCGGACAGGATAAGTTCGATCGCAACTTTGTCGACCAGGCTCGCGAGGTGCGATTGAATAACAGCAGCACGCAAGTTTATATGGCTATCAAAGAGGACGTCGAAATCGACGAATCGACGGGTGACTTGCTGTTCAGCTCGACTGCCCCACTGTTTCGCACCGAGGCACTGCTCAGTCGCGACATCACCAGCCGCACGTTCAGCTTTTACTATCCGCGCACTCGGCCACACAACAAGCGTCGGCATGCAATTGTCAGTAGCACCAATGCGCGCTACGAGGATTGGGGCGATTTGGATGACCAGGCCTATGAGCTCAGCAAGCAGGACTTGATCGACACTACGCTCGACGCACTGGAGAAGTACGTACCCAACATTCGCGACAAAGTCGACCACGTGGAAGCGGCCACTCCGCGAACGTTCAAACACTATACCAAGCATCTCTCCGGAGCCAGTTTTGGCACCAAGTTCGAAGGCTTGGCTGTCAGCCGCGCGCTGCCCCAGCAGATCCCTGGCCTTTATCACGCCGGAAGCGTGGGGATCATCATGTCAGGCTGGCTGGGGGCAATCAACTACGGCGTGATTGTCGCCAACGACGTCGACCAACATCTGATGAAAGCGGCACAGAAGAAATGACCTCCGACGATAGCCTCACGAATCCTCACGGACAGCTCGCGCGCGCGGCGGTCGAAGCCGCAATTCCTCACCGCGCTCCTATGCTGTTGGTCGACCAGATCGTCGACCAGTCGGAGAAACAGATTCACTGTCGCAAGACGTTTGGCACCGATGAGTTTTTTACTCAGGGACATTTCCCCGACTACCCGTTGGTTCCCGGCGTTATTCTGTGCGAATGCGCGCTACAGAGTGGTGCGATTCTGCTGGCACAGCACGCAGCGACATCCGGCGGAGTACCGGTGGCTACGCGGATGGACGGCGTCAAATTTAAAAACATGGTTCGCCCGGGCGATACCATCGATATCCACGCCACTTTGAACGACGTCGTTTCGACGGCTTACTTCTTAACCGCCAAAATAATGGTAGCTGGCAAATTGGTCGCGCGGCTCGATTTCGCCTGCACAATAACCATCCCGGATCGGTAACACATTTTCAGCCCGCACTGCGCTTGCGCTGTGTACCAAGCACCCACACATAAGTTTCGGCATCTAACTAGCCGTTTTGGCGTTAGCCACGGTTGACTGATTGATTAGCCGTTTTGGCGTTAGCCACGGTTGATTGATTGATTAGCCGTTTTGGCGTTAGCCACGGTTGATTGATAAAGATCCGCTTCAGCACTCGTAGAGGGACAGCATGGATTTCCTACAATTGAGTTCGCGGCGCATCGTCGTGTTTGGGGTGGCCAATAAGAAGAGCGTGGCCTATCGCATCGGCAAGGTGCTGGAAGAATCCGGCGCGCAGGTGATCTACGTGGTTCGCAGCGAGCAGCGGCGTAAGCAGCTTGCCAAATTGCTCGGCGATGCTCCGATGTACGTGTGCGACGTCGAACACCAGTCGCAGATCGACGCGTTGGCCGCGCAGCTTGCACACGACTTCGATGGCCTGTACGGCTTTGTCCATTCGATCGCCTTTGCCGATTACAGCGATGGCATGCATCCGTTTCATGAGACGACGCGGCGACAGTTCTTGCAAGCGATCGACATTAGCTGCTTTTCGCTAATCGCCTTGGCCGGAGCCCTCAAAAGCCAACTCGACCCACAAGGCGCGGTGGTGACGATTAGCATTTCCACCACGCGCATGGCCAGCGAGAGTTACGGCTTTATGGCTCCAGTCAAAGCCGCTCTGAATTCGTCAATCGCGTTTTTGACGAAGTCATTCAGCAGGTTCAGCGAAGTCCGCTTTAACGCTGTCGCCGCGGGCTTGCTCAAGACCAGCGCGTCGGCGGGCATTCCAGGCTATGTCGACGCGTATCTATTTGCCGAGCGAGTCATCCCCCGCGAGCGGGCGCTCAGCACCGATGAAGTTGCCAACACGGCCGCCTTTCTGCTCAGCCCGCGTTCTAGCGGCATTACCGCGCAATCGATCGTGGTCGATGCGGGCATGAGCATCAACTACTTCGATCAGGCGGTGGTTGCAGACGCCATGCGCGTCGACACCCAACACAAACCGAGTTGATAAGCCATGCACATCATCGATACCCACGCACACTTGACCGATGCCAGCCTACTCGGCGACATTGAACAATTTTTGGAACAGGCCCAGCGGGCGGGCGTGCGCAGCGTACTGTCCATTGGTACGACTCTGGAGAGTTCGCAAGGCTGCGTCGAGTTGGCCGAACGCTTCCCCAGCGTGCGAGCCAGCGTCGGCTTGCATCCGAACAATTGCTGCCGCGCCGCTGCCGGTGACTGGCAAGCGATTTGTGACCTGGCACAGCATCCACGCGTGGCTGCCTTGGGTGAGACAGGACTCGATCGCCACTGGGACGACTGTCCATGGGAAGTGCAAGTCGATTTCTTTCGGCGACATCTCGCGCTCAGCCGCACCACTGGCTTGCCGGTGGTTATCCACACTCGCGATTGTGCGGAGGAGACACTAGAGATCTTGCGAGAGGAGTCGCAGCAGGGCCCGCTGCTCGGCGTGATGCATTCGTTCACCGGTCCGCAGGGAGTCGCACAAGGCTGCTTGGAACTGGGGCTGTATATCAGCTTTGCAGGCATGGTGACCTACAAAAATGCGGACGAGATTCGCGATATTGCAAAGTCGGTCCCTGCCGAGCGAATTCTAGTCGAAACCGACAGTCCCTATTTAACGCCACATCCACTGCGTGGCCAGCGGCCAAACCACCCCGCCCTGGTGGCGCATACGCTCAAGCAGCTAGCTGAACTGCGCGGCGTCACCACTGAGGTTCTTGCCCAACAGACGTGCGACAACGCTCAAAGACTATTCGGCCCTTGGTAGAGCTGTTCCACATGTGCCGGTTGCGGTTCGTGGGCGTGTGAGTTGAACTGTTCCTGCACGATAAACACCGTCGCGCCCCCCAAATATCCGACCAGTGCCCAC
>JBEBXX010000305.1:0-4294 GCA_040391435.1 Aureliella helgolandensis
GCCGCTGGGAAGTGAGCTGTTGGGCAATTGGCATCTCGGCATGTAGGCTCTCAAACTTTAGACAATTCGCAAAGCATCTTGACTCGGTCGCTCGAAATCGATTAGTAGCAGGGGTCGGTCGTCGCGCGGCGTAACTTGAGAGTCATTCTCTGGGCAGCCACTCAGTCACTTGGGCTGAACTGCATCCACAGCGCGGCGCAAACCTTGCTGAGTCGGTTTATGCGCATTGCCTGCCATCCATGGACGCTGATTGCCTGCGCGCTAATTATAAGCGCTTGTAGGCCGGGTGCCCCTGTGCATGCTCAGAGAATGCAATTCCCCGAAACGCCCGCTGGCCTGCGCCCGATTCAACCGGGGCAACCCCTTGGGGTCGGCGGTCCAACCATGGTGCCGATCAATCCGGCCACGCAGGCGGGCATCTATCCGTCGACCGGAGTTGGCGGCGCTACGTTTGATCCATATTCCGCCAATCCACCGCAGATGCAAGTCTTTCAAGCGCCACAGGGCACGCTGGCACCGGTGCCATTGACCCCAGGCACGCTCGCCCCCGGTGCTACCGGATATCCCGGCGCTGCGCCCAACTATCCAAACAATCCGCCGCTGGGTGGCTATCCCACTTATAACGGCGTCACACCGGGCATGCCTGGCGCCGGACAGAGCGGCACGATAGGTAGCTTTCAGAACACAGCTCCAGGGTATAGCCAGCCAGGCATGTATCCCAACAATGCTCCAGCGGCGCTTTTTCCCAGCACTGGCGGAGGCTACCCCAGTGGCGGTTATCCTGCCGGTGGCGGAACTGTGTTCGGCGACATGTACAATGGAATCTTTGGCAGTTCCAACGGTGGTTACGGCGGCAGCTATGGGCAGCCCACGTATCCAGTTTTGCCACCGGCTCCCGGTGCCAACGGCTACTTCAACCCCGGTGCATGGAACCCTCAGGGGTCCGCTTTCAATGGAGTCGGCAGTGCTGGCCAGTACCTGCGACTGTTTCAGGGCCCGCGCTTTCGCCACGCCTACCTGCACGGTGACGAAGCCTACGATGCGCTGGCGATTAATGACACCGATCTGTCGCTAGCCCTCGTCATTCCCAACTTTTTTTACTCGACACAACCACTCTATTTACTCCCCAGCTTTTCACTGCATCAATGGGCTGGCCCGCGCGCGCCTAGTACTGCCGATCTGCCGCCGATGGCCTATTCTGCATTTTTGGATTCGGGCTGGCAGTCTGACCCGGCGCGCATCTTAGGCGCCGAGCTGGGTTTGCGTGTGGGTGTATTCTCCGATTTCTCGACCGCTATTGGCGACAGCTTGCGCATCCAGGGCCGCGCCATTGGGCGCGTACGTGTAACGCCTAAGGTGACTTTAAAAGGGGGCGTGCTCTATTTGGATCGCAACCGAGTTAAATTGCTACCAGCCGGCGGCGTACTGTGGCAGCCCAACCCCGATACGCGGTTTGATCTGTTTTTCCCAGAGCCGAAGCTAGCGCATTATTTAGCCACTGTGGGCACGGCGGATACATGGTGGTATGTGGGGGGCTACTATGGCGGTGGCAGTTGGACAGTCAAGCGCGATTCGGGAGTCAAAGAGTCGATGGACATCAACGACATCCGTTTGGTGTTGGGGCTGGAATGGGGCCGCAACGATCAGATGCGCGACGGCCGTCGCATCGGCTTTTTCGAAGTCGGTTACGTCTTCGACCGCGAGTTGCTATACAAAGAATCGACCTTCGATAATCTCAATCTCCAGGACACGTTTATGTTGCGTGCCGGCATCGGGTTCTAGCAGTGTGGCTCGACGCTCCGCGTCGATATTCTCCTCAGTGTGGCACGACGCTCCGCGTCGATATTCTCTTCTTCAACGCAAACTGCCGGACGTGCAAATGCATTGCGATTGGAGAGCTACCGACCGTTGGGCCACACTGGGGTTACCGACGCGGAGCGTCGGGCCACACTGGGGTTACCGACGCGGAGCGTCGGGCCACACTGGCACTACCGACGCGGAGCGTCGGGCCACACTGGGGCACAGCACTCAAATCTGGGCTCTGGGGTGAGCCTTCAAATAGACTTCGCGCAAGTTAGCTGTGGACAAGTGCGTATAGATCTGCGTGGTTACAAGACTTTTGTGACCGAGTAGCTCTTGCACGCTGCGGATATCCGCGCCGCGGTCGAGCAAGTGCGTCGCGAAGCTATGCCGCAGAGTGTGAGGTGAAGTGCGCGTGTCGAGTCCGCAGATCTGAATATACTTTTCTAGCATGCGGCCGACGCTGCGCGTGCTCAGTCGCTTGCCGAAGCGATTGACGAAGACGGGTGCAGCGCGACCGCTTGATTCACTGGCATCGATCTCGCGCTGGCTGAAGTATTGCTTGAGCGCATCGATGGCGTACTGGCCGAGCGGGCTCAGTCGCTCCTTGCGACCCTTGCCGCGGACGCGCGCGATCCCCTCTTCGAAGTCCAGGTCGCCATCGTTCAGTCCGACTACCTCGCTGACTCGCAGGCCGCCCGAATACATCGTCTCTAAAATCGCATGATCGCGTAGGCCGAGTCGCCCGTGCAGGTTGGGAACCGACAGCAATCGCCCCACCTCATCGTTGGTTAGGAAGTGAGGCAGCTTGCGCTGTCCGCGCGGATTGCGGAGTGGTTTTGCCGGATTGCTTTCAGCCATATTCTGACGCTGGGCGAAGCGGTAAAAACTGCGCAGCGAAGCGAGCTTGCGGGCGATGCTCGAACGCGCGTAGCCAGCCTCGTGCAAGGCCGCCGCATAGCCGCGCAAATCGCGCGGTGTGACTTGGTCAGCCTTCACTTTCGCGCCGAGCGCTTCTATCAAGTAATCGACTAGGTCGATCAAGTCCTCGCGATAGGACTTGATAGTCAAATCGGAAGCATTCTTCTCCACGGCCAAGTACCTGAGGAACTGCGCGATCTGGCTATGCATAGGGATCTGCCCTGTTCGAGTTTCGCCGGCACGGGTCGGACTATGGTTAAGCTCCCCTCCGCCTGCGGAACTTTCGCAACAGACGCTGATGCACTGGTCAGCCGGCGGGGAGGGCCTGAATGAATCGCGCTAAATTAAGTCCTCTTTGGTGCGATAGGAGAAACGCGGCGCGGCTGGCGCGGGCATGCGGCGAACGTCGGACTGCTCCGCCTGCGCATCGACAGCCTGGGCCATCTCGCGAATCTTTTTGCTCATCACTGCGGCGTCATACCATGTGAAACTCAATTGAGGATCCGCCGCATAGCGTCCTAACATGCGTAGAGTTTCCACGCGATTGCGGTCGTCATATAAAAACACATAGCGTTCCTCCCCTTTGACCAGGGCCAGGATGTTGATCTCTCTATCCATGCGATGCCTCCCTGCTTGGTGCATGACGCTTGCGCGTAAGTGAAATGAAAACGCACTGCTCCCCATCCCGCGACCCCGAGCAGGATGTCAAGCTAAAATTGCTGGACAAACTGCAGAGCTATAGGGCACACGGGATGGGTAGCGCAGTGCGATGTACCGATCGCTCTCTGGGGAAGCGATCAGCAACCTTGTTGCGTGCTGGGTCCACCGAGTTCAAGTAGATAGTAGGCCTCTCCCAAAGCGCTGACTTCTACTGGCGTGGTTGGCTCAGGCAACGATCGCTGCCGTGAGGGATGCGTTCAATTGCCTGTGAACGCATCGACGGGGCGACCTACCGAGAGTATCGGTCGATGGGCCATCGAAAGATCAAGCGGCTTTTGTCTTGCCCGCCGCGGCTGATCAGCGTTTCCTGCAGATGTAGATGGCAGCAGAAGCGAATAAAGTCTTCGCTGCGTTGGAGATACGCTTGCCAGCCGCCGAAGCGCGCGTCGTCGCGGAAGTAAAAATAATCAGCTAGCTGCTCCGTGAAATCTTCGTCATGACCGTTAAAGTTCCGCATGTGCGAAATGATCGGCTCGCTTTGCGCTACCGCTTGGGGTGGGTTTACCGACGGTGGGTCAGGGATGAATCCCCGCGGATCGGGCCAGCCCGGCGGAAGAGGTGCTCCATTTTCATCCCAGGCCTGCCCGTCATGGTCGACGATGGATGCGCTGGCTGGGCCGTTGACCGGTGGTCCAGTTGTGGCGCTACCCAGGCCGGGTTGGTCTTCCGGCATCAGCGACGGATCGCCAGCGAGAGCCGCCGCGGGCTCGGCGGCCAGCGCGGGCGTTTGCGTCTTGAGCTGCTCGGCGGCCAGCGCTCGCTGCGCTTCATAGTGGACCCATTTAGGTATCTTCTTCTCTTGCTTGGTGCCCCACGGCAGGCCATAGCCTACCTCAACCGGATGGAAGTTCGG
>JBEBXX010000306.1:0-4288 GCA_040391435.1 Aureliella helgolandensis
ACGACTGCCGCGCTCGAGCAGCAACGCGAGGATCGCATCGAGCGCGTCTGTTTGCACCTCGCCTTCGCTGGGATTGCTATTAGGTGCAGAAACCAGCCCGGGCTCAGTGGTTTCAAGAATATAGGGATGCTGTGCAAACTGAATCAGTGCCTTGGGTATTTGTTCAGGTGCCAAAATTTGATCAACCATGCCACTCTCAATCGCGTTGGCGGGCATGCCGCCATGCTCTGCGGTACTGGGTTCCTGCGCGATGACGAAACCGCCGGCCTCCTTGATCGCTTTAATTCCTAACGTCCCGTCGCCGCCGGTTCCTGAGAGCACGATACCCACGGCACACTCACGTTGATCTTTGGCTAGTGCTCGGAAAAAATAGTCGATGGCGATTGGGGCCCCGCGTGGCCCCTCTATTGGGGACAGTCTCAGACGACGATCCACGATTCGCAAATATTTGCCCGGAGGAATGACATAGACGCAATTCGGCTGGACATGTGGCTCGTCGTGGACCTGACGGACCTTCATTGACGTATATCTTTCCAGCAACTCAGCGGCTAAACTCGGCTTGTCTCGGGCTAGATGTTGCACGATGACGATAGCCACGTTGGGCTCCTCGGGCATCGCCTGTAAAAGTCGCCGCAGCGCATCCAAGCCACCAGCGGATGCTCCAATTCCCACTACTGGAAAACGATGCGGTTCCGCCAACTCCGCTGGACCTGTCAACTTATTCTTATTACGGGACACGCGAACTCCTTTGCTTGATGTTAGCCTCACTCGATTATCGAGCAACATTCACGCCGCGGCTACCCGGCTAGAACTCAGTCCAATCTCAACGCCTGAAGCCTTTGAAGTATGACGAAGCACACCTACCGAAAGGCATCTGCGCAGCGCGAGCAGGGGAGTGGGGCGGGGAAGCAAGCGAATCGGGAGGGACGGGACGCGGGGAGAAGGTGGTCAGGAGAGGAAGCGGTGAGCAGGAGAGGAGATGAGAGGAGTCGGGCGTGGACCGCCGGAGCGGTCCACGACAATTAAAGTGCCGCAGTACTCGCCGCGACCCACGGATGGCACTGCGCAATTTAACGGTCTGCTTGTTGCATACGACACAACGATAACAGTTGATCAGCGCGGCATTCCAAGCTCGGCTGCTCCCCAGCCTCGCTCCGCCTGTCGGCAGACTCCTGCTGCGCCCGGAAGAAGCCTTTGCAATGCGAGCATTGAACTTCCAGGCCTAAAAACTCGATGGGGACCATCAGCTTGCGGCCACACACCGGACACGATTCGTTAAAGCTTAAGGTGCACATGGGACGAGCCCTTCTGCGTAGATAACCTCCACCCGATTGTCGATCTCTAAAACACCAGCCACGTGGCGAATGGATTCTTGAGCCATCTGCTTCAAGAAAAACGATGGCAAGACCCCTGTCAGGAGCACCGTGCCACCGTGGCAGTGATAGCGAACCGAGTGAAGATCGCGATAGGGACTCGAGCGGAACTTTTCTCCAATAAATGTCTCTAATGAGGGACGCACCTTTCGCTGAGGAACGGGGCGGGGACGATGCGTGGAAAGCGTTTGAATCATGTGCGGAAGTTGCTCCGGTTAAAGCCTGCAAGTCAAGTAGGCGGGGCTATTGTGGACAGCCTAGATACTCTATTTTCAGAATAGGGGCGGCCGAAGAACACTGTAGAGTTCCCAATAGTTCAATGGGAATAATGCCCAGTATCACACTCCACCTAGACCGCCCATTTACCTAGAGCTCCTAGTCGAATCGACCAGGGCAGAGCCACAACCGCGAGTTGGCTGCTCGCGTCCCACACCGCTGGCTTCACGCCTGCAAAAAATGGCTCACCACGTACTGGCCGACCAACCGCCCCGATTCGAGGCCAGCCGTATTGTCGAAACTGAAATGGATACCGCCGTAGATGCGGCTCAACCCCGCCTCCTCAGCGGCCTGATCAAATCCGGCGAAATCCCGCCACTTGACGCTAGAAGAATCTACGGGTGACTGCCCGGGTGCGTTGTGCGCGGAGTCGGCTCGAGTTGTGAATGCAACATCGGATCCCAAGACTGCGTTGAGCACCGCCGAAGCCGCGCCACTAAATGTGCTATGCCCCGATGTGTAGGTGGGAAACGGGGGCGTGTTGAGCAGAGGTTTCCAGCTTGGATCGGCGAGCGTGGCGCTATTACCGTCGGAGTCGGCCTTTCGAATCGCGTCGATCGGTCGCCACAAGTCGTATTCATATTTTGCGTCCCAGGCCGCTATGCCCGCATCGGCCAGGGCGATGTTGAGCAATGCAAACAACCGTGCATTGTCCGCCATAGAATTTCCCTGACTCAGCGAAACATCCGCTGCGATCTGGTTCCAGTGGCCGGGTGGAGTGAAGGTGCCACGGCCGTCTGCCCAAAACAATGCAATCTGTGTCTGTTCAGCAGTCCGCGCATCGCTGGCGAATTGGCCCAATCGCATGACTTCGTCTACCGCCGCGGCATAAGCCGGGCTGGTGAGCTCAGGAGGAGCGGCCGGTAAGAACTGATCGCTGGTCGTCAACGCAAATGGTCGCACGCTGGGCCACTGTGGCAAAAGTGGCGGAACAAAATCGGGAGCGGTGCTGTTCCAATCTCCCGCGGAACTCCCCGGAGTGTAGCCAACCGAGCTGTTGGCACCGTCATCAACTCTAGTCGCCAGAACGGCGTTGCCAACGAGCCGTCCAAAGGCGATGCCCTGGGCTTTGGCGCTTCCTTCCGCTACCGTGTTCAAAGCCTCGTCAAGCGTGGCTTGCCACAAGACCAGTTCATCAGGCGAGCTGTACAACTGCGACGCTACCTGATGCGCCGCGGCGGCGGCGGCGGCAACGGTCGATGCCCCCTCAGGCCCATCTGGCAAATCTTGTAAGTATGGCTGGTGCGTTTTCTCGATCGCATTAATAGCATCATACATCGCGATATGAATCATCGCGAAATTGCGGGCAACCACCGGCGGCTGCGCTCCGGCGCTGCGAATTGAATCAGAATCGCCCGCTGTTGCGGTCCATTCTCGAACGACGTTGAGCGACGTAGCGTTCCAGTCCAGCACGACGTCGCCCTGTTGGACCAATGCCTCGTATTGAGCTACCTTTCCCAGCGGATCTACAGCTTGAATCGACAGCCAATTCGTACGCTCCGGCAAAGTTACCAACACGCGGAAGAGCCCCTGAGCATCGGACTGCGTCGACGCCAACGGGGAGCTAGATGAGCCAGCCGAAAAAATCTGCACTTGAACATCCGCTGCCGTTTGGCCGACGATCGCCACATCGGAGTTGTAGACTATCCCATTGCCGTTGGGGTCGGAGGCTGGGTCGACTCCCCCCACTACCTGAAGCGGCGCGCTGTATCGGTTTAGCACGTTAACTACCAACAGTGCGTCCACCGGAGTTAGCAAGCCATCGCCATTGACGTCGCACAGCGGCTCGCTGCTGTGGGTAGCCCGAGGCGGCAACTCTCCACGCTGCCCATTGTTGAGCTTGTTGAATATCAGCAGCACGTCGGCCGGCGAAACCAAACCCGAGGAGTCGACGTCCTGAGGATTGGCTGCGTTGTGCCAGTCGCTCGCCATCAGCAAACGCGTTTCAAGATTCTCAATGCTTAGCGACTTCGCGGTTGGTCTCACTGAGCCGGCATGCTGGAATTTTCTCATGGATTCTGCTCAGCCAGCACCAGCAAGCAATGGCTCGCTACGCTGGCTTTTACCTTGGGGTTGGCGATAGTGTCATACATCTTGTCAGCCCAGCTCGGATCTCTGCGGCGGACTACTGCTCCGAATAGTGGTGCTGCGACAATTGCTGCGCTTTCTACTTTCAACAAATCATCCAGCAGTTCCCGGACTTCTTCCTGCGGCATACAGTCGGCAACTTTCTTTGCGTCGGAATTCGTGCCGGAGCCGAACAACAGCTTGTTGAAGTCCAGTGCCTCCGGGTCCTCTTCTGTGACATATTTTCGCAGCAGCAGCGCATACAATTGCTTTGCATCCACTGCGCTTCCGGCTTCATACATCAGCCGACCCAGCAGTAGCAGCGCCCCTTCACCGTCTTTCATAGCTTCGGCCGACTGCCGTGCTGATTGCGCCTCGCTCTCAAACTCGGCTTGGTCGTTGAACGCCCAGGCTACCTCAGCTTTGTAAAAATGTTTGAGAAACTCTAGATGGGACTTGGAGGCACTGCCAAATGGTCGATTAAGTGCACGCTCAAGTTGAAAATCGACTTAGCCCTCATCCTTCACGGAAGGCTGTGTTCCTCGAGCTTCTATCTCCACAAAGATCTTAGT
>JBEBXX010000307.1:0-4288 GCA_040391435.1 Aureliella helgolandensis
ATAAGCCACCTGTTCACAATACCAAGTGTTGATCTTGATCAACTTCTCGTAGGCATCTTCATTGCTATCCGGCTCGTGCGACAGACCGTGGTGCCCTTCGTCGATTCCCAACCACCGCATTACCGGTTGCCCGACGCTGTTGGTGATTTGAAAAGTGGCGATGCGGGCCATATCGGCGACGAAGCTATGCACCAACATATCCATCTGCATGCGGGTGATGAGTGGAATATTATCATTCTCTTCATTGACGTTGGGAGGCAGTTGCGGCACGGCGTGTCCCGTAGCCGCTTGCGGCTGAGCCGGTGATAGTTCCGTTTGCAACTCCAGTTCCAGCTCGCGGACCATCTCCAAATGGCCGCGCAGCAACTGTCGATCCTCGTGGCTGATCAAAGACTCCACTTTGCGGAAGTCGGCTGTCAGATCATCCAACACGCTGGCCAGCATCTGGCGGTTCTTGGTCTGACCGTAGAGCTTGTCAAACATCTGATAGGGGTTATCGATCGGAGCCACAGGCTGATTGGGGCCCGAGTAGGACATCCGCGTCCAAGTATCGGCTCGGTCAGGCACCATGACCCCCATTTCCAGCGAACCGAAGCGAGTCCGCGTAGCCGGATCGGCCTGCAATTTATTTTTTAGGTATTGGTCTACCGAAATGCCCATGGACCATCCAGCCGGAGTGTCCGATCCGCCTTGCACGTCGCCGGGAAAAAGCTCGATGCCAGTCAACAAACATCCGATCCCGCGCATATGTCCGTCGCCGTCTCCCTTGATGCGATTGTTGACCCCCTGCAGCGTCATAACCTGCGACTTGAAGCCAGCCAGCGGCTCTAGAATGCGTTTGAATTCAAAATCGCTCCCCAGCTTCTCTGGCCAAAAGTGTTGAGGTATGACACCGTTAGGGCTGAAGATAAAAACCATGCGCTGTCGGCGCGCACCCGCCACAAATGCTTCGCTGCCCCGCGATAGGCTGGGTAGGTTGAGCATGAGGTTGATCGCTGCCGCACTGATGCCGGCACGTGTCAAGAATTCGCGTCGACTGGATTGGGTATTCATAGTTGAGGTAGGCTCCAGTGGTGGAAGTGCGGGGAGGGAGGGGCAAGTAGCTTAAGCTTGTCATGCATTGCTTGGTCGTATTCTAGCCTTTTCTCCATTCGGAAACCAACCGAAAGCGGCTTTAGCAGTGAATAACGGCGGTTTAGAGCACCGACCGCCGGAAAACTCGCCGAACACCCCGCTGCTAAGTCGACCCGCCATCTATCTGCGCATGCGGATGAACAGATGATGTGCGCTCAAGTGGCGCCCAGGCAGCCCCCTGAGCCGGCCTTGTCCAGCTACCAATGCAGCGCCTCCAAACGCTTGCGAGCGGAGCGAGAGAGGCAAGTTTTGGCGGCAAATTTACTCCCCTGGAGATCCCAGTTGCGGGCGACCAAGGGGGGCGTTACATTGTGTGCTACCGCATCGACGGCTCAGCTTGAGCCACTTCGATGCGCAGGATGGATCGCCAGCGGGCCGTAAATTTTTTGCGGTGTGGATCTATCTGCAACTATAAATGGATGTTTCGCGAATCAATTGAACGTTCGACGAACGACTAAGATCAAGAACCATTAATGCTCTCCTAATCTTTGTGCGCAATCTCCTCCACTGATTCCTATCTCCTATCGAACAGCGCCTTTCCCCCTACACTACACATGGGAAATCGAGTTGCTAGCCATGGTGACACTCGGAATTCTTGTTCTCTTGCTGTTGCTGTCGACGAACTGGAGTATCCAGGGTCGCAGAGCGACAGTTTGGACTGGTGAAAGTGGATCTAGCCAGGCATCGGGCCGCGAAGCTCGGCACGGAAAACTTCTTGGGATCAGTGTAGAACAATTGCTTGCTCCCGCACCACTTTTTTTGGCGGTGAGAATTGCGAACCAGCCATGGCCGGCGGGCTTTCAGGACAGCACACTCTGGAACTGTAGGTCCGCTCAATCCCTGAGAGGCCGCGATCTTTGTCGTTGCGCACGTGACTACAAAGAAAGGCTTGGGCCGTGTTTATCTATACTGATGCTCTAATTGCGTGGGGCAGTGACCTCGACCGTTGGTCGCTGGTGGCACAGATCGATTATGGCATTATCGCTATCGTCGCCATGGTGGTTGGGCTGCTGCTCGGGGCTGCTGGGATTCTGTTGGTCAATCACCTGCGCAGCCGCGAACTACAGGCCAAGGCAGACGCGCTGCTCGCCAACGCCCGGACGGCAGCCGACAATCTAAAGCGCTCCGCAGAGGTCGATGCCAAGGAGGCGGCTGTCCGCCAGAAACTGCACTTAGAGCAGGAGGGCAAGCAACTGCGTGAGCAAGTCCGCAAGAAGGAAGCGACGCTTGAACGGCGCGAAGAATCGCTGCACCAAGCGGCCGAGGATATGCGCAAGCAGGAGCGGATGGTCGAGGCCAACCAACGCCGCTTGAGCGAGAAAATCGCCGAAGCTACTGCCCGCGAAGAGGAGATGAAGCTGTTGGTGCAAGAGCAGACGCAGAAGCTGCTAGCCACCAGTGGCCTTAGCCGTGAAGAGGCCAGCCAACAATTGCTGACCGTCATCGAGCACGAGCTCGAGAGCGACATCGGCCAACGCATTCTCAAACACGAGCGGCGGGTCAACGAAATCTGCGAGCAGAAGTCGCAAGAGATCATCCTGACCGCCATGCAGCGATACGCGGCGGCTCATACAGCCGACTCCACTACCAGTACAGTCGACATCCCCAATGACGAGATGAAGGGACGCATCATCGGTCGCGAGGGACGCAATATTCGCGCTTTCGAAAAGGCTACGGGCGTGGACGTCATCATCGACGATACGCCGGGGGTGGTGATCGTCAGCGGCTTTGACCCAGTCCGCCGCGAGGTGGCTCGCCAGTCGCTCGATAAGCTCATTGCCGATGGCCGCATCCATCCCTCGCGCATTGAGGAACTCGTCGCGGAGACAGAGAAGGAGCTGGAGAAATTCATTCGCCGCAAGGGTCAGGAAGCTGCCGAAGAAGTCAATATTGGTGGGCTTCACGAGCGGATAATCTATATGCTCGGTCGGCTTCACTTCCGCACCAGCTTCAGCCAAAACGTGTTGCGGCACAGTGTCGAAGTGGCCTTTTTGTCCGGCATGATGGCCGAGATGATCGGACTAAACCCCGACATCGCGCGGCGGGCAGGACTGTTGCATGACATCGGCAAAGCCGCCGATCATGAGCTGGAGGGGGGCCACCCCAAGATCGGCGCCGATCTACTCAAGCGCCACGGGGAAAAGGAGTTTGTCGTGCATGCCGCCCTAGGCCACCACGACCAATTGACCAGCGACTATCCCTACACGCTGCTGGTCGCCACGGCCGACGCATGTAGCGCTTCACGGCCCGGCGCACGCCGCGAGTCTCTGGAGCTCTACATAAAACGCATGGAGGAGCTGGAGTCGATTGCCCGCGGTTTCGAAGGAGTGGAACAGGCCTTCGCTATCCAGGCCGGTCGCGAACTACGCGTCATCGTCAGTGCCCGCCAGACCGACGACGCCAAAGCGGCTAAGGTCTGTCGCGACATCGCCAAGGCCTTCGAACAGCAGTTGACCTATCCGGGCGAGATTAAAATCACCGTCGTCCGTGAATCTCGTTTCACCGAGGTTGCCCGGTGAGCGCGGTCGCCCACACTGCTGCGCCGCCGGCGGATTGCATCCGGCTGGTTATGGTCGGCGACGTCGTCGGCAAACCGGGTATGCGCATGGCCTGCGCTGCAGTCCCCTGGTTGCGCCGCGAGCTGAGGGCCGACGCGGTGGTAGTCAACGCCGAAAATGCAGCCGACGGTTCGGGGCTGCGCTGCAAAGACTATCGCCGGTTGATCGACCACGGCGTGGACGGTATTACGCTGGGCGACCACGTGTACCGCAAGCGCGAGATCATGGCAGTCCTGGACTCGGCCGACAATATTATCCGGCCGGCTAATTTGCCCGCTCAAGCGCCGGGCAAATCGCTGATGATTTTGCCCATCGGAGAGGGGCTTACGCTGGCTGTCATGTGCGTGCTTGGCCGAGTCTTTATGAAACCCGTCGACTGCCCTTTCCAAGCCGTCGACCGCATGCTGGCCGAATTGGATGAATCCCATCCGCAGAATCGACTGCGAGTGGTCGAGATCCATGCCGAGGCGACTAGCGACAAACAGCTTATGGGACGACATTTAGATAGCCGCGTCAGCGGCGTGGTGGGGACCCATACGCATGTGGCTACCGCCGATCAGCGGTTCCTGCCCGGTGGCACCGGATTTCTGTGCGAT
>JBEBXX010000308.1:0-4285 GCA_040391435.1 Aureliella helgolandensis
TCTTGGTATTCAATCAGGAACTTTCGCGCGGTGAACGGTTGACGCCCAAGTTCAGATATACGCGACGCGAATTCGACGACCACGTTGGCATGCTCATCGAGCATGTGGGCGGTCTGCTGCAGATCTTCGCCGTCGTTGCCAAAATGGGCAGCTATAAAAGTAGTTTTAGGGTGGCGTGCAAAAAGTCGGTCGCGGGCCGCGTGAAGTTCCTCGCGGCGTGGGAAGCGATCTGCGGGAAAGTGCCAGTCGGGATGCCGTGAGAGTTCTTCATAGCGTTCGTTGGTTGGCGTAAGCGGCTCAAAAAAAGCGCTCGGGTCTGCGGTGTGCATAATCACCGGCAGGCCCAAATCGCCGCAAGCTGCCCAGATGGGATCGAAACGTGGGTCGTCTACAGCGATGAGACTGCCATCTGCATTGCGGTAGGACAGCCCAAACGATTTAAAAACCTTCAAGCCGCTGACCCCACGCTTGGCGGCCTTGCCGAGCTCGAGCACGGTGCGATGAACAAAATCAGATTGGTTGCAGGCCCACGTCTCAGGCTGATCGTCAGCGCCGCTGCCCTGCCAATCCACGTTGGAAAAGATTAAGAAACGCTCGCGGTACTCACTCCACAGATACCGCATGTGCTCATCGAGCTGGTGCCCGAGTCGCCCGTCCAGGCTGACGCACATGGCAATGTTATTGCGGTCCATCAGTCGCACGAACTCGTGCAACTGTTGCGGGTCGTGCCGCATGCGAAGCCAAAAATGGGTATGCACGTCGACCACAGGGAACTTGGCCCGTTGCAGATCGGTGTGGGCGACTTTGAGTTGCGACTTGGGTAGGAATTCAGACAGCTTCAAATCCGGAGCAGCGGCGGTTTCCCCGGAGCTCTGCCCGAGCACCACGCCCGAAGTTGCCCACAAGCTGAGGAGCATTAGCACAGGCAGCCGCCGCATACCGAGCCGCAGTAGTGGCCGAATTACTAGTCGGTTCATGGATTTTGACTCCTCATGAACAGCGAATAAATAACGCGCACAAAGATCGTGGATCTTAGCAGAAATCCACTGCGCTTCACTACTCTCCCAATTCTTCAAGTTCGCGATAGACCTCGTCGCGACTTCGCAGTTGGAAGAACAGCGCTCGCTTTTGATCGGGCAGCGCGTAGTCGAAGCCCAAGTTATGCAAGAACTTCTCCGAGGAGCTGATCGCCATGACTTCCATAACCCCGCGCTGTCGCGCCAGTGCGACGCAGTGTGTCACCAGTACTCCGCCAATGCCTTTGCCTTGATGCGATTGGTGGACCGTTAAGCACTGGATTTCGGACAGCTTCTTGGAGTAGATTTCAATGGCCGAAAAGCCAACGACTTGTCCTTCAAACTCTGCCACGAAGCCGGTAGCGAGCAGCGCGGTGGTCTCGGCGCGCGTGCGCCGCAGTACCTTGCGCTGTTCGACAAATGGCCGCAGCAATTCAATCACTGCAGCTAGATCACTGTCTACTGCCGCGCGAACCGAATACCCCTGTGGGACACCCGCTGAGTTGGATTGCTGATCCGACAAATCACTAGACCTAATATAAATGTGTTCTTGGGGAAAAAATACTCAGTGTTTAACCAGGCTCCAGCGCGTCAGCCAGTGAGCGATAGTCCGCACGCCTATCCTACGTAATGTTCCAGCAGGTGCCGATAGGTGCGCACGCCGTGGTGCAGTTGCTGCACTTCGATCCATTCGTCGGAGCGATGGGCTTGCGCGATATTGCCGGGGCCGATCACAATCAGTTCCGACAATTCATCGAAGCAGCAGCCATCGGTGGCATAGCTGACCGCATGCGGCTGGTCCTGCCCGAGGAGCTTCAGTGCGGTTTGCACGAGGGGGGTAGCGGGTGAAGAGTACAATGGGACCAGCGGCGGTTTCAGATTGACTTCCAGCTCCATTTGCCGCGCCGTCGCGAGCAGTTCCTCCAGCACCGATTGCCAATCCGTATCGGGCATGGGGCGAAAGAATATTCGGCAAGTGGCTTTGGCAACGGTGATATTTGTTGATTGAGGGACGTTCTCCAGCACAACATTCATCGTCAACGTGGGGGGCGAAAACTGCTGGTTCTGAAGTGATGCGTCGCTGTGGCAGCGCGCATTGAGTCGCTCGACCAACTGCAGAAAGGGAATCATTTGCCAGTTGGCATTTTGACCTTCGGCAGTACTGCTGTGCGCGGCCACGCCGTGGCTGGTGACATCCAGATGACAGCCACCTTTGTGCGCGTTGACAACTTGCAGCGAGGTTGGCTCGCAGATTAGCCCCGGCACACGACGCTCGACCATCTCCCGGTAGCTGGTCGACTGCTGGACCAGCAGGCGTGCTCCGGCCATACCACACTCTTCATCGCCGGTTACAAAGAAATAGATCGGTGCTCGCTGTTGCTGCACTTCGGTCTGCGCCACGGCGACCACGGCCGCGGCTATGGGGCCTTTCATATCGCAGGCTCCGCGACCCCACATGCGCCCGTCGGCGACGACACCCGAGAAGGGACCGCCGTGGGGACAGTCCCAGCCATCGACCGAAACCACGTCGCTGTGGCAAAAGAAGCCGATGCCCTGTGAATCGCCGAGCGCTGCAGCAGCCGCCCCGGCAGCAGCAGCCCCGGCAGAGGTCAGCCTGGCTGAATCGCTCTTAGCCGGCTCGCGCTTGGCCGCCAGGGCGATTTTTTCCGTCCCCTGAGTATCCACGTACGGCAGCTCGACTACGTCGAATCCACAGTCATCCAGCGCGTCCGCAATGGCCCCGCTGACCTGAGCATTGGACGCCGAAGTAACCGAGTCGATAGCGATCAGTTGTCGGGCAATTTTCTCAACGTCGATGTTTTCAACTCCTACTAATCAAGATTCGCGACGCACCGACGGCAGCCGAGTCGAGGCACGTCTAAAAGTGCTCGCCGGTTGCAGCCATGCCGCAGCGCTCGCCGGGGCGAAGTGCCAAGCGGGCGCGTCGAGCTGCTGATGTTGGTTTCGCGCGGGCCTGCGATTCTAGCGGATGGCGGTGCCGCTGTTAATTAGCCCGCCACTGTTATCACCGGCCTATCCAGCCTGCCATCATGCCGGCAAATGGCGTTTTAGCAAATACCCGTGCTGTTGGCTCAGCCCTCAAAATGTTATCCTTGGGGCGACAGGGGAGATTGCCCCCTTTCCACAACTCTTAGTCGCCAGATCTCGCCGCAACAAATTAGTTGCCGGTGGTGGATTCGCTGCGCTGGGGTGCCTAGCTCATGTGCCGCCCAATCGAGCCTCAACAAGGATAGACCAACGATGTACGACATAAATGCCAAGTCTGTATTAGCCCTAGTACTCGGCGGTGGGCGGGGAACACGACTGTATCCGTTGACCAAAATTCGCTCCAAGCCGGCCGTACCGCTCGCAGCCAAATATCGCTTGATCGACATTCCCATCTCGAACTGTATCAACAGCGGGATCAACCGCGTCTTCGTGTTGACGCAGTTTTTATCCAATTCCTTGCATAGCCACATCCGGCAGACGTATCGCTTCGACCACTTCTCAGGAGGATTCGTCGAACTGCTGGCCGCTCAGCAGACCATGGAAGGGACCGACTGGTATGAAGGCACCGCCGATGCTGTGCGCAAGAACCTGCCGCACCTAGACCAGCGCGATGTCGAGTATGTGTTGATCCTCTCGGGCGATCAACTCTATCGCATGGACTATCGAGACATGCTGCGGACCCACATCGAGAGCAAAGCTGACGTGACCATTGCGGCCATCCCCGTCGATCGCAAGGAGGTCCATGCGCTGGGTGTCATGCGCTGCGATCAGACCGGACGCGTCACCGGCTTCTTGGAAAAGCCGCAGACGGACCGCGAAATCGACATGGTCAAAATGGATCCGGCATGGATCGATGCGCAAGGCATTGAGTCGCGCGGCCGCGAGTGCTTGGCCAGTATGGGACTGTACATTTTCAATCGCGATTTGTTATTCGACGTGCTAGATAAGACTCCCTACCAAGACTTCGGCAAAGAGGTTTTCCCGGCTGCCATTCGCAGTCGGCACGTGCAGGTCCACCTGTTTGACGATTATTGGGAGGACATCGGAACGATTCGCGCCTTTTACGACGCAAACCTGCAACTGGCACAGTCCAACCCACCCTTCGACTTGGTCTGCCCGGAGGCACCAGTATACTCGCGGCCACGGTTCCTGCCTCCCGCCATCATTGAAGGCGCTACGATCAAGGGCAGCCTGATCGCCGATGGCTGTCGCATCGGCAGCGGGACGGTGATTGAAAACAGCGTCATTGGATTGAGGTG
>JBEBXX010000309.1:0-4284 GCA_040391435.1 Aureliella helgolandensis
CAACGCGGACACCTACCTGGGCGTGCTGAAATGCGCGCTCGTAGGCTGTGTGATGACGATGGTGGTGCAGTCTTCCTCAGCCACATTGGGGATCACCATTTCATTGGCCACGCAGGGACTGATTTCCTTTCCTACGGCCGCTGCGCTGATCTTGGGCGAGAATGTCGGCACCACGATCACAGCCTTCTTGGCCTCTTTGGGGGCGACTACCAACGCCAGACGTGCGGCTTACTTTCACGTGATCTTCAATGTGTGCGGGGTGATCTGGGCCACCTCTATCTTCCAGTGGTACATCACTTTTGTGCAGTCACTCTTAGGTACGTCCCCCGAAACAGTCGTGCAGGTTGGTGGAGTCGATACCTATCCACACACGGTGGCTGCGATCGCGGCTACGCACAGCCTGTTCAATGTGGCCAATACCTTCATTTTTCTGCCGTTGATGACCCCCATCGTGCGTCTGCTTGAGTGGGCGGTGCCCGCCCGTCCGTTTAAAGAGAAGCCTCGCTTGACGGATCTCGACCTTCGAATCTTGGAGACGCCGCTGCTGGCTATCGAGCAGTCGCGCAAAGAGATTTTAAAGATGGGCGATGGCTGCATCAAAATGCTCGACTGGCTGGTGGAGTTGATGCTCGACGATGATCCCGACAAAAAGTTGGCTGATCGATTGAAACAGCGGGAAAGCATCCTCGACTCAGTGCAGGACGAGGTTGCGGCGTTCGTAACCAATTTGCTGGCGGGTAACGTGTCACGAGCTACGGCCGAGGAGGCCCGGCGGCAACTGCGGCTCGCCGATGAGTATGAATCGATCAGCGATTATGTGGCTAATTTGGATAAATTCGACCGCAAGCTGCGCCGCGATGGGCTGCGCTTTTCCGAGACCCATCGCAGCGATTTGGCGGAGCTCAACAAGCATGTCAAGGAATATCTGATCGCGGTCCACGAGGCGTTCAACAACCGCAACCGTCACGTGCTGAACAATACGCTGCCGACAAGCAAACGCATCCGCGAAGAGATTAAGGGGCTGCGCCGCAAGCACTTAGAGGAATTATCAAGCGGTTCCATCCCCGCCGCAGTCAGCATTGCGTTCATGGCCGCTTTGAATGCCTACGCCCGCGTTCGCGACCACACCCACAATATTGCTGAAACAATCGATGCTGAGTGACGCCTGAGTTAAGCTGAGTGACGCTTGAGCCATGCTGAGCAATGGATACATTCCAGCCATGGTGTGACTTGACCCGCCTACACTTGGCTCTAAACTGGCTCTGCAGGCCATCAACGGAAGCTTGTCCAGCCGGCCACCTCCAAGCTTGAATTTCAGTGAGCGTTCTATTGGCCATGTGGGTCTTAGCCGCAGCCATGGCGAGAAAGACGCTGACTGCCGCCGGTGCGGCGGACTCTGAGATTGAGCTCGGTCGAAGCTGGCAGCCACACACACGGAAGCATCACAGTGACAGCCCATATCGCCGAATTTCCGCGCAAACTCGTTCGGCTGCTTCGCGCTGACTGTTTGCGCGCTGGCTGTCTGCGCGCCGAGCCACCGAGGCCTGACCACCACCGGCACAGCCCGCCTGGTAAAACGGCTTGGCTCTCGGTGTGCTTGTTCCTTTGGTCAGCTTGGGCTGTCGGCACTGCAGTTGGCGCGCAGGGGCTGGTCTCTGCGGTGAGTGAATTGACTCGGATTGAGGCCGGGACGCTCATCTCCATGGATAGCCCTCAGGAGCGGTGGAATCGCATCGTGCTGTTGGCCAAGCCGCGCATCGCTAGCGGGGATGTCGAATCGTTGCCAATCGCAATCCGCGAGTCGGTGTCCGATTTTGTTCTGACGATCATGGCTTCCGTTGAAGAGTTTTCCGATCCCGACACGGCTGAACCACGGTTCCGCTTGGCCGATGTGGGCCTGGGCTATAGCACGCAGGTCGATGGTCAACTGCGGGCGGTGAGCGTGGCGGATGCCAGCAGGCTAGGCATCGAGCTTGGACTGTTCGCGCGGATGCTGCTGATCGAAAACGAGAAGCAGCTCGAGACGGCAAAGATCATTACCCGCACACCGACGCTGATGATTATCGATGCCCCCGCCTACGTGCTGCGCGGTGAGGAGCACTACGAATGCGTCATGCGGCACTTTATATGGGTCGAACCCAGCACGGGCCGCAGCGCTGCATTGGTGTGGTTAATCGACTACGATGACGCCGGCCATCCCAGCGTGGACGCGGTCGAAGTGCCGCGGTGGGCTCCCGCCGGACTGCTCGAGGACCGAGCCATCCACGTGGACGGCCGCGAGTTCAATATGTTCGGAATGCCTGGCAAAAAGGCTTTTGCCATGGAGAGCATGCCTCCTGGAAAACCCGTGGCATGGACCGATCAAGCCCGGGCTTTGGCCGCCCACAGCAGCTATACAGTCGAAAGTCTCCGCGAACTGAGCGCGGCTTTGAATGCCATGCTCCAGAGTCGCTGATCGCTCCGCCGATCAGACGCAGTGTCGCTTATCGCTCCGCCGATCAGACGCCGCTCGCCTAGACATAGCAGCAGGTGCGATCCGCGTCACTCGCCTGTTTTTGGCTGAACCGTCCCCACCCTCCCCAATTGCACCCGACTACTCAATCAACGCGCAGCCCCTGATCTGTAGCCCAGCAATGCCGCCTCAAGCCCACTTCACCGAGGAGTGTCCCCGGTCGCCTCTTCAATGAAGAGTGTCCCCAGTCGCTTTTATCAGCGGCCTACTAGGTTCGAGGTACTTCTTCCGCCCACGAGTAGACCGGCAACAACGATTTCGACAGGACTGGTATCGTAGTAAAGCACGGCGGTGAAACGCGAAAGCCGAAGCGGATGATAGCCCGACTGGTCGCGTGCTGGATGGACCATTCGGTCTGCCAGTGACGCGATAGTCTCGTACACCAATAATTCAAATTCATCGCCTAAGCCATCCCGTCGTTGATTGTACCAATCAACCGCCTCGTCCATGTCGGCATCGACTTCGTAGAGTAGCCGAATAATCAAGATTTTGAAGCCCTTTGGGCCCTAAATTCTTCGAGTGTCATCGCGGTCGATGGATCATCGCGATACCGCTGCATCCGACCGTCAAGTTCAGCTTTAATCTTCGCGGTGTCTGACGGAGACGCACATTGAGGTAAGTGCTCCCAAACAGCCTGAACGATTGCGAGTTGATCTTCGACAGGCAAGCTAGTAATTTTTGCGACGTGTTGTTCGGTGGTCATGTTGGTCTCCTGCGACCCGCTTAGTATAGAGCAATTGGAGGCACATTTGAAGCCAAGACCGGCTAGGACCACGTAATCGTCCGGAGGTTTAGGTGAAACGCCTTCCATACGGTCGGAACAACGATAGACGTCAAGCATCTGAGGATTGGTCATCTTCGGATTCCATGAAAGACCGGCAACGTAAAAAGTTGAACTGATTACACGGAACAATATTAGTTATGGGAATCCGTCAATCATAGCAGCACGCAAGACGACCGAAATGATGGCAGCAATAGTGAGAGAGACGTTGCGAGTCATTCGATAAAGCCTTTCATTCCCAAGCGAAGTAGTGGGTATTGTCTGCGACGGAAAGGTTGAATGGTGAGAGCTTGGGTAGACGAAGAAAACCGCGCACTGGTTCACGGGGTTCCGGGAGTTGAGCGGTTGTGCAAAGTCGTTCTCAGTCGGCGTCAATGGATCCATCGCTCTTCCCTTCGATTTCTTCAAGAGTGCAAATGATTGGAGGCTCATATCCAGCATCACGACAAATGCCATTGATGCGTTGGCGAAGTGTCGCATTAGCGATATGCTTAAAGTTCGCTGCCCACGACTGCCGTTTCGATGTATACCGTTTGTATCAAAGATTCGTACATCGGCGATCGCTAGCGATAAAGATGTTGGTCGCCATGCTAGCAGGATTATTAGTTTGGCCGGCGGAGCCAATAAAAGCTACTGAGTGGTAGCACGCACGAATCTACGTACTGGGTGCGACATATGGCCTCTCGGAAAACACCTCAGGTAGTCATTGTCGGTGCTGGGCCAGGCGGCTTGGCCGCGGCACTACAGCTAGCCCATGCCGGTGTGCGCGTCATCGTACTAGAGAAGCAGGCGTGGGCTGGTGGCCGCACGGCCACCTTCGAGCAAAGAGGCTTTCGCTTCGATATCGGCCCTACATTCTTTCTCTATCCGCGCGTGTTGCAAGAGATCTTCCGCTCGATTGGCCTGGAGCTGATGCAAGAGATCCCCATGCAGCGACTCGATCCGCAGTATCGCATTAGTTTCGCCGATGGCCGGAAGATCGATGCCACGG
>JBEBXX010000310.1:0-4279 GCA_040391435.1 Aureliella helgolandensis
CGTGCTACGTCATGCGCCGCGCAGCAGTTTCGTGAGCCGTGCGGACCCACGCAGTTCGTACCAGGCGGTGCTTGAGGTGTTAGAATTTGGCCAGCGTCAGTCACGCGCTACGCGAGACGCGCTGCATCTTCTCGAGCCCCAGCTTGGCAACTTCCAGTGCTGGCCGCTTCCAGTACTCACGATTGAATAGCTCGAGGCTGAGCGTTCCGTTAAAACCACTGGACACCAGTGTGTTCAATAGTTCGGGAATGGGAGCAATCCCGTCGCCCGGGTAGACGCGGTGGGCATCGCTGATTTCAGACCGCGGTGGTTCAGCGGGATAGTCGTTCATGTGCAGGCAATGCAGTTGGGCACCTGGGATGAACCCCACGTTGGTAAAGTCGCAGCCGCCTTTGTAAAGGTGGTAGACGTCTAGCAGCAAGCCCGCATTAGGTTGATCGGCCGCCGTAGCCACATAGAGCACATCCGCCAGCGTAGACAGGTTGTGCGAAAACCCCCACAGCTCGACTTGAGGCTCGACCTCGCATTGAGCGCCAATCTGCAGGAGACGTCGGTAGCGCTGGGCGACAACGTCCAAAGCGATCTTCGGTGCCTGCGTGCCGCCTACCGGTGGTGCCGCGATACGCTTCCCACCTAGTTGGCGCACTAGCTCCATGTCGCGGCGACACTGCTCGAGCCCCTGCTTGCGCAGTTTTTCATCCTCGCAAATCCAACTGCCAAAGGCTATCGCGCTGTCGAGTGACAATCCTAAGTCAGACATCTCTGTAGCCAGATCGGCCACAGTTCCTCCCTCTTCAATGTATTTAGTAACGTCGCGCAGCCACAGTTCGACGGCATCGTAGCCCGCCGTAGCGGCGATCTGCACTTGCTCACGCACGGGCACTTCGCCCCCGTTGATCGTGCTGGTGTTGAGGCAGTAGCGGAACTTGGGCCACGGGAGCGCGGATGCGTCAGCGACTGCGGGTTCAGTCGGCATGGCTAGGGCATCACTGCAGGCCACGCCGGCGGTCAGAGCTCCGGCGGTGAGGGCTCCGGCGGTGAGGGCTGTTGTAGAACGCGCCAGGAACTGGCGTCGCAAGTTATCGGGAGCATGCATGATGGTGTCCTACTGCAAGTATTCATAGAGGCAGCCAGGGCTGCGAGGTGGATTGAAGGCAGGTCGAATCAGTCAAAATTATAGCAGGCAGGCGCGGCGGTATCGACTAAACTAAATCTTTCAAAATGAACACTTCTACTGTCGACTGTTATAAGTACAGTCCGTCGGCTTGTGTCATACTATGGCTTCTCGCATCACTTGCTTGTGATTGCTATTAGGGTTACGTTAGTTCGCCCCACCATGTCCGCATGTCAACCATTCTGCTCAGCGCTCACCCTCGTTTGGAACTCTGAATCGATGAAAAAAACTCCGCTGCGGCATGAACCGCTGGCCTTCCGAAGGGCCGACCGCCGCGCCGCCGATAGCCACAGCCCACGCAGCCGACCGATGTCGGGCTGGTTTAGCTCGGTGCTGAGTTTGGGTTTGGTGTGCATCTTCTCATCGGTACTTGCGGCTCAATCGGCTGATGCCGAGCTAGGTTTAGACAAACGCATCGATCGCGCATTTGAACCGGTCGCCAACGTCTGGGAAAGTCTCGTTCTGGCACCGGCCCCCGCGGCACCGGCTGTCCTGCTGCTATTAATTGTGGGAGCTGTTTTCTTCACTCTCTTGTTCGGCTTTGCCAACATACGCTATTTTCCGTTGGCGCTGCGCGTCGTGTGTGGACGCTACGATGCGCTGGAAAAGTCGGGTGCTGAACCGGTGCTCCCCGTCGATTTGAATGAGCGCGATGGGGATTTAGTCGACACCATACGCAACGAACACGAAACCGGTGAAGTATCCCACTTCCAGGCGTTGGCCACGGCCGTGTCGGGCACAGTCGGCCTGGGAAACATTGCCGGCGTAGCGATCGCGGTGGCTACGGGCGGACCGGGTGCGACATTTTGGATGATTGTATGTGGTTTGCTGGGCATGTCGACCAAATTTGTCGAATGCACACTGGGCGTTGCTTACCGCGACTTGGCTCCCGACGGCACGGTGCATGGAGGCCCGATGTACTACTTGAGCAAGGGCTTGAAACAGTTGGGCTTCGCCGGGCTGGGAAGGTTTTTAGGTGGTGTTTTTGCTACGCTGTGCGTGTTAGCCTCCTTTGGTGGCGGCAACATGTTCCAAGCCAATCAAGCCACCGCGCAGATCCAGACACTTTTCGGCATCAACGGCCGTCAGGCGGTTGGGGCTGGAAGTTGGCTGGCACAATCCTCCGGCGCACTGATTGGATTGGTGATGGCGGCGATCGTGGCCGTGGTAATCATCGGTGGTATCAAACGCATCGCCACGGTTACTGAAAAAATTGTACCGCTCATGGCCCTACTCTACTTCGTGGCGGCGATGATCATTATTCTGATCAACATTCGCTTTGTGCCGCAAGCGTTCATTGAAATTTACAATGGCGCTTTCAACCCTCAAGCGGGAGTGGGAGGATTGGTGGGCGTGATCATGGTCGGCTTCCAGCGCGCAGCCTTTTCCAACGAAGCCGGGGCCGGCTCCGCGGCCATCGCCCACTCGGCGGTCCGCACGCGTTTTCCCGCGTCGGAAGGCGTGGTAGCACTTCTCGAGCCGTTTATTGATACAGTTGTCATCTGCACCTTGACGGCGCTAGTCATCGTGCTCTTCAATATTGATGGTGCGTTTGAGTACAGCGTAGAGAACGGCCGCAACGGTCAAGTTCTAATCTTGGAGTCGGGTCAGCATGTCGGCGGAGTCGACTTGACGTCGCTGGCCTTTGACAGTGCCTTGCCCAATTTTCGCTACGCGTTAACTGTGGCCGTGATCTTGTTCGCCTTCTCCACCATGATCTCATGGTCGTACTATGGACTGCAGGGCTGGATGTATCTGTTTGGGCGGAGCAACCGATCGGGACTGATGTTCAAAGTGTTGTTCTGCTTGTTCGTGGTCGGCGGCTCGGCCTCATCGCTCGACGCGGTCATTCGTTTTTCTGACGCCATGATTCTGGCCTTGGTCTTCCCCAACATGATCGGCCTAGTGCTACTCGCCCCGCGCGTGCGACGCGAATTAACCCGCTACCTAGAAGCCATCCGGCAGACTAGCTGATTTCCTGGATTGATTTGTTTTGGGCCTTTAATCTTGATGTGGAAGAACTATGAAACCTGACGAATTGCCCCCGCTTCGGCACTGCTTGACGGGCGAGTTAGTTGGTACGTTTATTCTGATTTTTTTTGGCCTGGGTGCCGTGCACTCAGCCGTCCTGATGGGCGCTCTCGCAGGCGTCTGGCAGATCGCAATCGTGTGGGGCGTGGCTATCATGCTGGCCATCCACGCTGTAGGTGCCATCAGTGGTGCACATATCAATCCGGCAATCACCGTGGCCATGTACTGCTGGGATGGCTTTCGCCGTGAACGCGTGCTGCCGTACATCGTCGCCCAAGTCCTGGGAGCGTTTCTGGCCGCAGCTTGCCTGTACACCATGTTCTCGCCCGCTCTACGTGAAGTCGAACAACGCAAGGGAGTAGTCCGCGGGAAGCCCGGTAGCGAAATCACTGCTACCTGTTATGGCGAATATTTTCCGGCCCCCGGTGGCCTAGCCAGTGGCGACGAACCCTATTCCCCAGAGGAGCACGCGGCTCTGAAGAAAACCGTCACGCACGGGATAGCCTTCTTCGCCGAAACGCTCGGCACGGCCCTGCTCACCCTGATGGTCTTCGCCCTGGGCGATCAGCGCAATCGATTGGCGGCGCTGCATAACACCGCTGGAGTATTCATCGGCTTAACAGTTGCAATTCTGATTTGCGTTATCGCTCCCTTGACGCAGGCCTGTTTCAATCCCGCCCGAGACTTTGGACCACGCATTTTTGCTGCCCTGGCCGGTTGGGGAAAAATCGCCTTGCCGCTGGGCACGGACTGGGGTTGGTTGACGGTCTACATCGTGGCGCCGACCCTGGGGGCTGTCATCGGCGGTGGTTTCTACAAAAAGATTCTGCAGCCCATGTACGACACCGCTCGGTAAACGACACCGCTCGGCAAACGACACTGCTCGGCAAACGACACTGGCCGTCGGGAGCTATAGTCTCTGGCGAAACTAAATGGGATTTGCTAGAGTTTGTTGTGCGGCCTTGAACATTTCTAACTCGAGCCTTCCACGGCGACCACTTGCGTTGCCAAGTGTTCGACTACACGCATCGCCGCACTCGATTTTTTGGCCCGAAGTTGCAGCCAGCCTACGCA
>JBEBXX010000311.1:0-4274 GCA_040391435.1 Aureliella helgolandensis
AAAGCTCACATCAGCGGTGTGCTTACGATGCTTGGCAAGGAGGTGCCTGTGACCATTCCCGTAACCGCGGTGGTGACCGATTCTACCATCACGTTGACAGGCGACTTCAAGATCGACCGCACGAAGTGGGGCATGAATTACGGAGAGGGCAAAGTTGATAATGAAGTGTTGATCAAGACCGTGCTCGTGCTAGATCGCTGATCCAATGGAACAAGCCATCTTGCTTGGTTGCGTGGTTGCGCCAGCCATCATATCGCTGGCGTTTGTGTTGTTGGCAATCGGCCTGTCACGAAAGCAAGCCGCACGCAGCGTCACGGCAGCAGCCGTCAGCCTCTCGATCGGTTGGTGCGCCGCTGTCGCTTCCAGCTTATTGCTTCGTCAAGAGCTGGACTGGGCGGCGCTCGACGCGTGGCAGATGGTCCTGGTCCCGATCACGCTCAGCGCGGTCGGATGGACACTCACGATGGGGCTGGCAGAGCTCGGTCGCGAGGTCCGCTGGATCGTCCTCTGCATCGGGTGCTTGGTCTCGGCGATGATCGCCATGCCCAGCGGCGAGGCGTGGTTAGACACGCTGCCGCTGCACCGTGGCTGGATGGTGGCCGTCGCGGGTTCGAGTCTGCTGAACGTTTGGATGCTGAATCGGATGATCGATCGCGGAGCCGCTCGGTGGGTGCTATTGGTATCGCTGGCCGGTCTAGCGGGTCCGACGCTACTTGCCGCAGGCGCCTACGCTGGCTTGGCCGAATGGCTGCTCGGCGCACTCGTGACGACGCTCGTGTTCACGATTGCTCTCAACTTCTCAGTTGCACTCCGACCGCAGTGGATTATCGTTCCGGCCAGCTTATTTGCGGCCTGTGCCACCGCGTCGGGACGTTTCTACACATACGACGACCACGCACCGTGGTTGTACGCAGTGATCCTGCTGATACCCTCGTTGATTGCGGTTTTGGACGAGTGCGTATGGCGCTGGTCGACCACCAGACGGCTTGCCATCGCTGGCGTCGTCTCAGCTGTGCTCTTGTCCGGCATCGCTTGGTACATGTTTGGTGAAATAATCTTAAAGGATGCTGTCCAAGAGAGCTGGTGATCGCGCCGGTTTTAATGGTGCACGGGCCGCGCCCCTTGCCCAAAAGCGAATTACATGTAAACTAAACGCGTCACCTACGAGGAATATTGCATTGTCGTCTGCGTCGCTTCGTCAACAACTCAAAAAGAGCGGCCCATTCGATTCGGTCGAACAGGAGGCCATGCTGGGCATCATGCGTACCAGCGACCTGTTAGAGAATCGCTTGGCGCGACTGCTCCGCGAACACGGCCTGACACCGTCGCAGTACAACGCCATGCGAATCATGCGCGGCGAAGGGAAGCCAATGCCGTGTTTGGAGGTCGCCGACCGCATGATTCAAGTGGCACCAGCCATCACCAGAGTCGTAGATCAGTTGATCCATCGCGAGCTGATCAAAAGACAGCAATCCGACAAAGATCGACGCGTGTTTTTGGTCGGATTGACTTCAGCGGGAACGCGACTGCTGAAGAAACTGGATGCTCCCATTCAGGCGCTGCACCACTCGCTGCTCGGCCACGTGCCCGACTCAGACCTGAAGACACTCAACAAAATCCTCGAAGTGGCCCGCGCGAAAATCGATTGCTGAGCTTTTTTATACACGACAAACTTGTCAGCCCAATTGGATGCCCTGCAAACCCCTGGAACCCCTCGCATCGTGAAGATGCTTTTGCCGCTTAAATACACCCGGCAAAGCGCGTCGTCAGTAACCAACTCTGCTGCTGCGGTGGCTCAACAACATTCTAAGGAGCATATTATTTTACTAGGTACTCAAAAACAGATCGACACCGGACTGCTCGTACTGCGTGTCGGTATTAGCTGCCTGATGCTCGTCCACGGAATTCAAAAGCTGATGGGTTTCAGCGCGTTGGCAGCGGTGTTCCCCGATCCGGTCGGCATGGGTAGTCAACTTAGCCTGACTATGGCCATCGCGGCGGAGGTCGGTTGTTCAGTTCTGTTGATGCTTGGGCTGGGCACGCGACTGGCCGTAATTCCACTGGCCTGTACGATGATAGTGGCCTTGTTTGTCGTCCACGCTGCCGATCCCTGGAAAGTGAAGGAGCTGGCTGCGGTTTTCCTGACGGTCTATGTAGTCATCTTTATCGCGGGGCCGGGCAGGTGCTCGCTGGACGCTATGTTTAGCAACACCAAGGCCGGGACACCCGTCGAGTGAGCAGACTTAGAATGTGGGCGGAGAAGTTCACACCGAACCTTTAACAAACTTTCCTGCCCCGCGAGTGTCTCGCCATACAAGGCATGTACGAACCAACGGCATGTACGAACCAACAAGGAACTGTCATGAACAAACAAGCTAGCACCGATTTCCCCATTCACGATTTGATTGCTAAGCGCTGGAGTCCCTATGCATTCGATGACCGGCCGGTATCGCAAGACGACCTGTGTAGCTTGCTCGAGGCCGCACGCTGGGCACCTTCCTCATATAACGAACAGCCGTGGAGCTATATAATCGCTATGAAGGATGAGCCACAGGGATTCGCCAAGTTGCTATCCTGCCTGCTCGAAGGGAATCAAAAGTGGGCCGCGGCGGCTCCGGTTTTGATGATCGGCTGCGCCAGTCTGAACTTCGCGCGCAATGGAAAACCCAACGCTGCTGCGACGCATGATCTTGGTTTGGCTGCAGGTAATTTGTGTGTGGAAGCGACCGCCCGCGGATTGAGCGTCCACCAGATGATCGGTATCGACCCTGACAAAGCACGCCAGACGTACCGCATCCCGGTTGGCGTACAGCCCCTTACCGGGCTGGCCATCGGCTATGCAGCCGCCCCGGCGGCGCTGCCCGAGATGCTCCGAGAGCGGGATCTCGCTCCACGAACTCGCAAGTCTGTGGCTGATTTTGCGTTCGGTGGCGAATGGGGATTGAAATCGGACTTTATCAAATAAGCGGCGGATGTCGTTGGTCTAAGCGGGCGGTACAATGTGCCATGCTACGCGTGACAACACTCCAGCGCAATGACGGCGGTATCGACTTGGATGCCAGTCTGTAAACGCCAACGGCAGTAAACGCCAGCGGCAACGGTTGATGAGCAACTGTCGGTGGCTGTCAATATCGGGGCGGCTCATTAAGCGCACGACACATAAGCCAAAGTGCCCCGTTCAATCTCTAGCTGAAGGTCTTTCTCGTTGATGTTAGCCAAGCACTATGTTGCACACGCCTTCACGGCAGTATTAGCTATTTCCGCGGCGTTTGGCTTACTTTCAATGTCAGGCTGCACGAAGTCGCCGCCGGGTGGACTTGGCGGTGGACCGGGCGGTGGGCCTCCCGGTGCCGGGGCCAAGCTGCCGAGCGTACGCGTGGCCACGCCACTGAAGCGGGAAGTGGTCGAGTGGGCAGAGTTCACCGGGCGATTGCAAGCGGTCGATTTTGTCGAGGTCCGCTCGCGCGTCAGCGGCTACCTGAAATCGGTGGAGTTCCTTGAGGGGCAGGCCGTCCAAGCGGGCGACTTGCTGTGCGTGGTCGACCCGCGACCCTTCGAGGCCGCTTTGGAAACAGCCCAGGCAAACTTAGAAGAGGCCAAGGCGCGCGCCGAACAAGCGGAAGCTCAACTGGCGACCGCCAACGCCGACAAACTGACCTCCGAGTCGAGCCTACAGTTCGCCACTAGCGAATTCGATCGGCAGAAGGCCTTGCAACAACGCAACGTGAGTACTCAATCGGACATCGATCGCGCTCGCAACGAGTTTACAAAGGCCAAAGCTCAGGTGCAGTCGTCCGACGCGGCCATTGCCTCAGCCCAGGCGGCCATCTCCACAGCTAAGGCGACCATCGTTACGGCTCAAGCGGCGGTGAATGAAACTCAACTGAGTTTGGACTATACCCGCATCACCGCGCCAGTCGCTGGGCGAACCAGTCGCAAAAATGTCACAGAGGGCAATCTGATTAGTGGTGGTAGCGACCAGTCAGTAGTGCTCACGACCATCGTTTCGCTCGATCCGATCTACATACTGTTCGACGCCAGCGAGCAACAGGTGCTGCGTTTTCAGCGTCTGATTCTGCAAGGTGCGCGCAAAAGTGCGCGGGATGTAAAATATCCTGTTTACATGCGACTGGAAGACGAAACGGGCTTCCCGCATCAAGGATACTTGGACTTTGTCGACAATCGCTTCGATCCGGTGACGGCGACGATGACCGCCCGCGCGATCTTTGAAAACGACGACGGAATCTTGACTCCCGGCATGTTTGGCAAGCTGC